>JAEOTJ010000020.1 GCA_016839905.1 Promethearchaeota archaeon
CATATCAGCTAACGGAGGTATAAAAAAGAATCCAAAATAAGCCAATATAAATAAAATCCCCCATAAGTGAAAGCTTTTTCTAAAAGCTTCCATTTTAAGGGAAATATCATCCTGATATGGATTTTCTTGAGTCATCATATTAATAAATCTGTGTAAAGAAGATTTTTGAGAATCTCCAGATTCAGAATTTTTTTTCTCTCTTCTAATAATTAACCCAAAAATTAAATTGAGACCAATTGTAATTCCCATCCACCATACAGTAAAACCAATGAAAGGATAAAGAAATAATCCAAAAAAGAAGTGATATAATCCAAAAGTAATAAAAAGAATTCCACACACAATAGTAGAAATACCACCATAATGATTTTTAACCTTGTGTCCTTTAATTCCTATAAAAAACATACTAAATGCGAGGATGAAGAAAAAAAGGGTAAAAATCAAATCATAAAATAAAATTAAAAATTCGAAGTATGTGATCTTAATTACCAAATCTATTGTTCATTTGTTTCTTTTGTAAAATATTAATAAATATTAAATTTTATCAAATAATTCTCCATTGGTTAGGTATTAACTTGAACACAATGAAATGAGTGGTTTTTAAAAGAGAGGTAAATAAATTTATAAGTATAAATAGTGTATTAATTATCTAAAATTGTCTTGATAATTATTGTAAAATAAAATCCAATGTTTCACAATTAATTAAGCTGAAATTTTATTAAAATTACTAAGAAAGCGTGAATTCTAATTGCTAAATTTTTCAGGTTGGTTAAATGGCATGAGTGCTTTGGGGTATACCATTTTTGGTTGTACTTTCGGGATAATGATTATTTATAGATCTCGGAAATTGAAGGCTCCACTCTTAACCCACATGGGATTAACGATATTTTTCGCAGGGCTTCTCATTTTGGGACCATGTTGTGATTTCTTAATGATTATTTTAACAGGAAGAAATATAGATAATCGTTATGCGTTAGTTGGCATTTTAAGTGGTTTTAGTGCAGCTCCCGCTACGATCTTTGGAATATATGTAGGTGCTGAACTTATGACACCAAGAAAAAAATGGTATATCGTATCGATTTTCCTTGTTTTAGGAGTTCTATGGGAAATAATTCTCTTCTTAGATCCTATGAGCTCTTTAACTTTCACATATCCAGGTAAATCTGGTGAGGATGTAATTGATACACAGGTAGTCTATGGATCTCCCTTGTTTTTAATTTCAATTACTTTTCTTTTCTCGTTGTTAATTTTTAACGGTCTTGGATATTTGTTCAAAAGTATTCAATCATCCGGGATGATAAGAAAAAGATTTTTATTATTATCAATAGGATATCTCATATATGTTACCTGTTTTGTTTTGGAAACATATATTTCTTTAGGGATTGTATTGGTTATTATTCGATCTACCTTGATTATCTGCTTTTGGTTATGGTATATAGGATTAAAAGAAGAGGAAGTATCAGAGAGAGAAGATATAAAATTTAAAAGAGAAAAAAGAGTTAAAATTAGGGATATGGATGCTCGAATCTCATTAATCGAGACTTTATCCAAGTCGAGACCAATGGAAATTAGCCCTGAAGAGATCTCATTATATCGTGAACAAGGAATCTGTATTGTTTGTAAAGGAAAATTAGGTCGATTTAATATATTTACATGCCCCAAATGTAATATACTCTATTGCAAAAAATGTGTGGAGGCATTAACAACCTTGGAAAACGCTTGTTGGGTGTGTAATGCACCTTTTGATGAATCAAAACCCTCCATACCATATAAAAGAGCTGAAATTGCTATTGAGGCTATAGATGATTTACCAGAGAAAACTCGCGAAGATATGATAAAACCTCACAAGAATAAACATAAAAAATCATTAAAGTAAGAATGTGATTGTTAAATCATGAATAAAAACTTTAAAAACCAAAAGCTAAAAAATTAAATATGATTAACTTTAGAATTAATTAAATAAAAGGTAAAAAAATATAAGTATTATAAACAATAAAAAAATATATTTAATATCCCAAATTAATTTGTGAGTAAGACCGTACTATGGAGTCAACGCCCGAGTCTTTAGATACCATTCTTAAAAAATTATTAGCCGCAATCCCCGAAGTTAAAGCCGCCGCAATTGTATCTGTGGAGGGTTTGCCTATTGCTTCTGCTTTACCCCAAGGTGTTGATGAAACACGAATAGCTGCAATGACTGCTGCGCTATTGAGTTTAGCAGAAAGGGCCG
>JAEOTJ010000175.1 GCA_016839905.1 Promethearchaeota archaeon
CCATCAATATCAATAAATTTGATATCATCTTTTGAAGTTCCTTCCTTTTCATTTTCAAATCCATAAGTCGCAGGATAATATCCGCTCATTGGCGCCGTGTACGTCTTATTTCCAGGAGTAGTGATATTAATTTCATCTCCAGAAATTTTCGGAAATCTTCCATTGAAGGCATAAAGGTCGCTATTTTCATTTGTATTTAAATTATATAATTTTGAATAAAAGATAGTATTCAGAACATAAGATGAAATTGCTAAAATGAATAATAATCCTACTTTTTTCTTTATCTTTTTTTTTTTTATTTTTAACATTCTAATTCACTTTTTTTTTATCCATTATTAATTAAAAAAATAAAAAAAATTGGGATAAATAAAATAATACGAAATTCTTATATAAATGGCTTTAGTGATTTCATATACTATCGAATTAAGTAAATTTAAGTTTTATTTAGATTTTTGATTGTATCAACATTATTGGTTAAATTTCTATTATTTTTTTATATCTAAAATCTTAGATTTCAACTAATAATTATAATCTAATTAAATATATCCTTTAATAGTAATAATTAATCCAATATTCAGAGATATGACTATATCCTATTTAATGGATTAATTTGAAGATTGTATTAGTTTGAGACGATTATTTTATAAACATTAATATAGAAGGGATTCTAATATTTTATCAACATTCTTTTAAAGAGTGAATAATGAAAGAGTTTATTTTAAGAATTAGTTTAAATTTATGGAATCATTCTGAACATTGTTATTATAATTGAAAAAAGGATTTTTGAATTTTTATTAGAAATGATAATATAATGAAAGATAACAAGAAAATTATTTTAACTTATGGGACTTATGATTTTTTACATAGAGGTCATATTCGTCTACTTAAACGAGCAAAAGATTTAGGAGATTATCTTATAGTAGCTGTCTCAACAGAAGAGTTCAATGAACTTAAAAACAAAAAAGCAATATTCCCTTATGAAGAAAGAAAATATATCGTTGAATCTATAAAATATGTTGATAAAGTAATACCTGAAAACAATTGGGATCAAAAAATTGATGACGTTAAGAAATATAATGTTGATGTTTTTGTAATGGGGGATGATTGGGAAGGTAAATTTGATTTTCTTAAAGATTATTGTGAAGTTATATATTTACCAAGAACAAAAGAAGTCTCCACTTCAGAAATCATTGAAAAAATAAAAGAAAAATTTAAACCCTTCTTTCAATAGCATTATTAAAAGATATTTTCAGGAAATTCAAAATCCTCTCAGTTGATTTACCATCAATATATTTATTGAATTTATCTCGTAATTTTTCTCTAATTTCTCTATATTCTAGGTCAATTTGATCAATATTTCTAATAGCTTCTATTAATTCTACTCCATTTAAAATAATAGGCCCTGGAGCAATATCTTTGAAATTATAATAAAATCCCCTACTTTTTCCATATTCTTCTAAATCAAATGTAAATAATAAAATTGGTTTCATGGTGAGTAAGAAATCTAATATTATTGAAGAATAATCTGAGATAAGAGCATCAGAGATTACTGCTAATTCCATAATATCAGAATTCTTTTCAACTAATTTAAAATTTTCATAATCACTAATTTGGATTTTATCTGCAAATATATGGGCTTTTATTAGAAGAAGGGCCTTCATCTCTTTTAGTACTTTATTTAATTCAAGTAATTCTCTTTGGGATAGGGGAATATCAAATCTGAGATCATCTCTCCAAGTTGGAGCATATAGAAATATTTTATGAAATTTATTTGGAATTTTATTTTTTTCTTTTATACTATTAAGGAAATCTTCATCTTCATTGAAAAAGATATCATTTCGTGGAAATCCAAGGCTTTTAATCTTTTTTTTATCCGTTCTAAATGCAGAACAGAGAATTTCGATCTCTCGCTCCCCTCCTGGAGCGGATAAGATATAATCAACATATTGATCAAATCTTAATTGTATTTTAAAAATATCCCCCCATTTTTGATATATATATGAGTCATCTAATTCTTTATTGATAATTTTAATAGGAGTTCCATGCCAAGTCAAAAAAACTGCTGTTTTTAGAGCAAATTTTATAGGCATTACATCTACATATCCATGAGTTAAAAAGATGAACTTAGCCCGACGTAGGTATTTTATTGCTTTTATACTAAAAGCTCGGATAACGTTATATCCATTTTTTCTCAAATTTGAAATTAGTTCATTAGATTTGGCAATCCATATTAACTTATAATTAGATTTTTTACTTAGAAACTTAAACAAATATTTTGTGTTATCTGTAAATGAATGTCCCCCATATGCCCCCATAATAATTAAATTCTCATCAATTTCATCCCTAAAAAATTTAGATAAATTTACTAAGAAAAGAGGATATATAAGATTTCTAATAATATTAAAAATACGAGGAAATTTATTAAATATAAAATTACGTATAGTTGTTATTATTGAATACTTGATCATAGTTTAGTTAAGTATATATATTATTAAATTTTGTGGAAGTAATATATTTTTTAATCTCTAAGTATTATACCATAATAGAAATATTTCTATGTAATATTTGCTGTAAATAATACCCAATTCAATAAAAACTGGATTTAGTTCCAATATTATGTGACCGTAATGAGAGAAAAATTTGTTTTCAAGATTTTAACTTCAATTTTTCTATATTGCTTAACCACAGTATCAGGATTTCTTATAGCTTTAAAATTTGATGTCGCTCTCTTAGGAATGTTAGCTTACAGTAAAAGCCTGATAGGATTATTTTCAATTTTTACAATGGTTGGGTTTACCTTAATATATAATCAATATAATAGTGAAAAAAATTTTGAAGAATATTTTAGTATTTTAGTATTTTACCAGTTTATCCTAACTGCGGTAAATCATATCCCCTTATATTTTCTTCTTTTTATTTTTGACTATAATGCTGATCGAATGCTCTTATTAATAATATTAATAACAGCTACGATTGGTAATATAATTTCACCATTTATTACACATTTAAGTAGTAAAATGAAAGTCTTCAAAGTTGATGCTCCCAAAATAATACTATCAATTATGGAAAATATCATTAAAATATTCATAGCCCTAAACGTATCAATCTTACCAAATCCATTATTGACACTTGTATCAGTATCATTAGTATTTGTGATCGTTAAATTAATTATATTTTTAATTATTTCAAGAGGAGAATATAAATTTAGAAAATTAAATCCCGTTTTAATGAAACGTTTTTTAAAAGATACACGTCCTATTATTTTTATAACAGTAATAACCTTGATATACACCAATATTCAAATTATAATTTTAGATTTATCTTTTGGGCATGAAGCTCTTGCCTATTACATTTTTGTTCAATCATATATTATAGCAATTTTACTAATGATTTCAGGATCAATTAAACCATTATATTTAAGTGTGTATTCAAAAAAATTTTCTGAAAATAAGATTCAAGAATTAGAGAAAATTACTAATTTAATTGAAAAGTATTCCTCCATTATGTTCTTATTTATTATTATTTTCACATTTTTAAACGCTCAATTTTTAATAACCTTGTTATTGCCTAATTACTTACCTTCTTTACCCTTTTTATATTTATTAATTTTTATCCCTTTTTTAGCAGGTATTAACCGGCCCTATACGATGTTAATGATTCCAGGAAAAAAACAGAAAATTAATTCTCGTTTTCAGACAATCAAAATAATATTTCTACTAATTTTAGTAATCATTTTAGTTCCTCCAGAATTTTTTTCTATTAAAATGATGGGATTAGGAGCAATTGGGCTATGTCTTATTCAATTAATACACTGGGGTATTAATACAGTGACTTATAGATACTTAATAAAAAAATATTTTGGCATTCATTCTTATAAAAAAATTTATATCCATATCATTATAGCAATAAATGTTTTTTTCATTACATATTATATTAATCAATATCTTCTAAGCAAAATCTTTGAAAATTCTATATTGATTTTTTTATTAATCAGTTTAATGTTATTTGGGCTATATTTTAGTGAACTTTTTATCATTAAGGAATTAAAAAGGCAAGATATAAAATTCTTTTTATCCTTATTGAAAATTAAGAAATATAAAGAAAGTTTTTCAGAAGAATTCTCATAAAAAAATCGAATGACATTACTAAGGCATTTTAACATAAGCTTCTTTTTTCGATATGATTAAAAGATCATCATGTAATTTGGATTTAGAGAACCAAGGATAATAGGGAATCTTCATATGAAGTAATTGAGTAATTTTTCTTTTAACCATTAACGTACCAAATAATTTAAAAAACACTTTCCCTAAAACATTCCATAATAAAAGTATTCGAAACTTTGATTTTTTCGTAAATCTTAAAAACCAAAAAATATAATTTTTAAATCCATTCTTTCCTAGTAGATATTCCCATTCTGCTAATAATGGATCGTGTTCTGAATTCATTTTTCGGGTATATTTTTGATCTATACTATAGCCCATCTTTTTTTTAAATTCTGAACTATATTCTTTCTCTAATAATGAATTTAATTCATAATTTGTTCGAGTATTGTAGCTAGCTCTTTCACATGCTATTAAATATCCTCCTACCTTAAGGACCCTATAAATCTCATTTAAAGTTTCTTCACGGTTTTCGCTATGGTGCAATGATCCCATTGCGATAACAAAATCTAATGAATTATCAGGTAATTTTATATTGTTATAAGAACCAACGACGGGAAATATTTTCTCCTCCTCAAATTTGCTTAAATTAAATTGTTTTATTACAAATGGAATTAAAATTTCAACACACCCTTTAGAATAGTCTAATGTATAAATCTTGTTAATTTCATCGTTTTTAGAGAGAACACATGAAAATGTTCCAGTACCTGCACCAATCTCAATAATTTTACCAGAGATCTTTCTTCCAATTATAATTTCTACTAATTTCAAACAATCATAACGAAATCCATAAACCCATTGATTGAAACTTTTTTTATTTGAAAATATTTTTTTATGATGATTGATTGCAGATCTCTCTCTCATATCTATTGCGCTATGCCTAATATTATCATTTAAGTAATCCCAATATATTGGTTCATTCATTTTTTCCCACTTTTATTAAATTAAGTATAATAGTATATTTCAATAACAAAATATTACTTATTTAATTGTACATAAATTAATAAACTTAATTTAAGATTTATATTATTTGAAATATTAATAAATTATACATCTCCTTTAATTCAAGGTTAAAAGAAGATTTGAGTATCTAATTCTGAATTATATATTTCTATATCCTATGATCTTTAAATAGATAATATATATTTTTTAATTCAGGATTCTTATTAATTTTTTTATAAAGTGCTCTAAACTCCTTAAAATACTGTTCTTTTTCAACAACCATATTAGAAATTAAAGCAATAATTCTCTCAACCACCTTTCCATCAAATTTCATATAATTATTTCTGACATTCTCCATTTCCACTCTAAGTTTATTTTTGTAGGTTTCATTTGATAAGAGATTATCTAAGACTTCTGGAACCTTATTGGCTTTCTTTACATGTGCAACTCCTCCAACTTGCTCTCCAAAGATGTCTCCTCCTGGAATTTTTAGCAAATTGTAAGTAAGGATTAATTTATCCAGAGCTAGTGCACCTAAAACAACAGTAGAATAAGAAGAAACAAACAAGGAACAAGCCATAAGTAATTTATTGTTGTCATATTTTTTTATTAAATGAATTCTATCGTTCTTTGGAAGCCAATCCCTAAACCGTTTCTCATCTGTTCTAGGATGTAGGGTAATGATGATTTCAAAGTTTTCCTTTCTCTTTAGGAGAGGTTCTAAAATACTTAGAACTTCGTTTTTAGAATCCACTTCGGAGAATCCATCTTCGTAAGAAGGTCTCGTTGCCCAGAATATAATTTTTTTATTTCTTAAAATACCAAAATCAGAATAAACTTCATTAATGTATTGTTCTTTCAATTTCAAATCTGTTTCTATTAAATATAATTTGTCATGTTCAAGAAGACCACATACAATAATTTTTTCTTTTGGAACTCCTTGGTTGTTAAATTGATCAACGTAATGATCTCCAATAACTGCCATTTTAATACATTCCCCTCCGCCTAATGACCTTCCAAAATTATAATAAGCTATTCCTAAAGGTCTCATGATTAGATTTCTAATTATTAATTCTCTTACATTAATTAAAAAATGGACAATTAGCTTCGGAATATTTTTTTTAATTAACTCTTTATAAAAGTAAGTAGATTGCTTTATACTGTCAAGATTTCCTTTCTCTTTAAAATTACTTACAAATGATCTATTTCTATTCCCTCTCTTTTTTATTTCTTCTCTCTGTTTATTATAATCTTCTTGATAAAGTGAAAAAGACCATTGGATACTAAGAGTTGGTATTTGCTTTTTATTACACAGACGAACTATGATTTTATCATAAAATCTTTTTCCGTCTAAAGATAAAAAGAAATCTGGTTTAAAATTGTTAATGATTTTTTGAAAAAATATTCTATATTTTAAGATATCTGAAATTCTTTTAAAACCAAGAACAGAATCCTTACTAGAAATCATCTTTATCTTAATATATTTTATTCCAATAGAATTTAAAAGAGTGAATGTGGATTTCTCACAGTTGGTTAATAAAATTAAAACTTTATTTACTTTTTTGAGTTCCTTTAATAGAGGAATAAGTAAAGGGATCGTATATGACCACTTTGGCATTATTAATATATTTTTTCCATTGAGTTTAGTCAATCCTTATCTCCCTTAATATAACTTAAATTAACACAATTCTTAGGAATTTTACCAGAAAAAGTTTCTTTAATAATCTCAATAATCTTGAATTTTATCTCTTTAAATGATTCCTCAGAAAAAAATGCACAATGGGGAGTTATTATTAATTTTTCTTTTAAAGCATCATCATTGAGCCAATCAGAAAGTAATTTTTCCTTATAATTTATTGGTTCATCTTCTAACACATCTAAAGCTGCCTTACTGACCAAGTTATTCTTTATTGCATTATATAGAGCAGAAGTGTCAATAATACCCCCGCGTGAAGTGTTTATTAGATAACAACCCTTTTTAACACTTTTAAAAAACGTTTCATTCACCATATGTTTTGTATCTTTTGTTAAAGGTAAATGAAAAGAAATAATATCAGAATTTTTTGCTAATTCATTTATTTCTTTAACTCTCCTAACATTTTCCTTATCAACAATCTTTTCAGAAAAATATGGATCATAAAATATAATTTTTAATCCAAAGTTATTTGCTCTTTGAGCTACTGCTCTTGATATTTTTCCATATCCTACCAATCCAAGTATCTTATCTCTAAGTCTTCGATTATTTGAGTCTAAATTAACATCCCAATTATTAATTTCTCCCTTTAATAAATTATTATTATATACAACAATATTTCTTGCCATACATAAAATTAAGGCCATAGTATGATCTGCTACTTCCTCTATGCAGAAATCTGGGACATTACATACATAAATCCCCCTTTTTCCCGCTGCTTGAATATCTACACCATCATAACCTATCCCAAATCGAACAATTACTTTGCAGTTTTTAATCCTAGATAAGGTATAATCTGTTATTTTTACTCTATCAACTATTAATGCATCTGCATTTTCTATATTTGGAAATAAAAGTTTTTCATCATGGACTTGTATTAGTCTAAGTTTTATTTCCTTACCCAATAAGGAATCCTGAATTACGAACTTTTCCCTAATATGGTCTGTGATATATACATTATAAATTAGAATCACTCTTTTTCCAATATTTTTGAATCCAAAACTCTGTTAAATCTAAATCTAATTGGTTATGTACATCATTTCCATCCATTTTAGGGTTAATAATTGGAAGAGATTTGGTTCCCATCCAACTCCAAGGCCCAATTGCATTCTGATTATGCTCCAAAGCTGCCTCTTTCCTAACAATCCATATCGCCTGGTCATAATAATACACGGCAGGATAACTTTGACGATCAGTTTTTACATTTGAATCCAATTTAGTATATGATTTTAAATATCCTTCTTCGTCTATAATTAAAGCTCTAAACGGATGAGTATCTCCTGCTTTAAAAACTGACATAATACTATCAATTTCAGGATGATTTTTTAGTTTAGAAAAACCCTTCTTAATCAAGTTCTCATCAAAAATTGCTGAATTCCCTAAAAGGATGCAAATATTTTTAACTTTTCCACCTAATATTTTATCTATCTCCCTTATAGCATGTCTAATTACAATTTCATGGGGAACATCACCTTTAACTCCCTCTGGCCGAATTATTACTTTTACTTTAGGAAATTTCTCCTCAACATAATTTTGTATCTTCTCATCATCTGTTGTAACAAATATTTCTTCAATACCAGCTAATTTAGAATACATAATTGGATAATATAGGAGAGGTTTCCCAGCTACTACCCGGAGGTTCTTATCTTTAAAGGTATTATTTCCTCTTGCGGTTATAATTACTATATCCATAATTAAGAGAACTCACTCGTTTTATTCTTCTGTTTTCTTATAATATTTTATCATACCAAACAATCCTTCTTCTAAACTAATAAAGGTACTTAGAGTTATCTTCTTAGCATAATGTTCTCTGTCAGAATAAGGAGTGTACTTGTAATGCTCAGTTATGCTTTCCTTAAATTCAATCTTAATATCTTTATTTTTTAGTATTTCTTTTAATAAGATCATTAATTGATTCATTGATATCTTTGTATTCCCAGAGATTAAAATTATTTTATTCATAAATTCATTTTTAATTAATTCAACAGTATATGTTGCTGCATCAAATATATGTATAAAATATCTCCTTTCATCTGCTGCTCCATGATGAACAATTTTGTTATTCTTTATTGCTCCATTAATAAACTTATATATTCTATTATTTTTATCTGCTCGTGGCCCGTATAAACTCCCATATCTAATAATTGTATAATCAAGATTAAATAATCTTTTAAACTCTATACAAATATCTTCACAAGCCTTCTTTGAAATGCGATAAAAATTTCCGTGAGAAGAATTCACATATACAGAGCTTGCTAAAAAGAATCTCTTAATTTTATTCTTAGCTGCAGCATTCATCAAAATTGTTGTTCCCTTTATATTTATATCAATTATATCTACAGGTTTATTAACAGAATAATCTATATCTGCTAATGCTGCAAAATGAAATATATATTCTACCCCTTCCAGTAATTCATTAACTAATTCTTCATCCAATATGCTTCCTTCAATGTATTTGACTGAATCATTAAGTTTTTTTATGGTTGTATCTAAGTTAATTACGTTATATCCTTTCTTTACCAATTCATCAACTACATGGCTTCCTAAAAAACCACATCCTCCAGTTACTAATACATTTATATTTTTCATTTTTAATCCTTTTGATCTAATACATTCTTTAAATTGGTATAAATATATTCATTGGCTGAAATAATATACTGTTTATAAGTTTTAAGGGTTTTTATAAAGTCACTTTTTCCTCCTGCTTCTTCGACAATTATTATACCTGCAGCTATATCCCAGATTTGTAATCCATAGACCCAAAATCCATCATATCTCCCACAAGCAACATAACAGAGATCTAAAGCAGCTGCACCATCTCTTCTAACCGCTTGAGAAGAATATAATACTTTTTTAAATTTTTCAATTGAATTATCAAAATCTTTTCCTCTTTTATAAGAAAAACCTGTTGCTAAATGTGCCTCTTCTAATGTCCTTACATCACTAACTTTTATTTTTTCATTATTCAAGAAAGCACCTTTATTTATTTGAGAATAAAACAGCTCATCTAAATTTGGATTATATACTACACCCAAAAAAGGGGAGTTCTCTTTAAATAGAGCAATTGAAGTGCAAAAATGAGGATATTTATGAATATAATTAATAGTGCCATCAAGAGGATCTATTATCCAAGTATATATAGAATCGTTATCAATTAATCCAGTTTCTTCGCTAATTATATTATGCGTTGGAAACTTTTTCTTTATACAATCAATAATATAATTCTCAACAAGTATATCTATTGGAGTTACAGGATTAAAATTTGATTTTTGCCTTTGTTTTTTATTCTGATCCAAATTTTTCATCAAAATTCTCCCAGATTCTTTAGCTAACTTCTTGGCAAATTCCAACATTTTAAACACTAAAAATTATAATATTTTATATTTAATTAGTTATATTAGTAATAATATAAACTTTTGAATTCCCTTCTAGTACTAACTTAGCAGGTAATTCAGAGGAGTCAATAGTTAAATCATTAAATTTCTCAAATGCATTTTTTTTCTCATCTCCAAGGAAAAATAAATATATTATTTTTGAAGATTTGATACTTTCAGGAGATATACTGATTCTATTAGGAGGAGGTTTAGGTGAGTCTTCAATATGGAAATATCCATTAAATTCATTGTTTACAATTGTTCTTCCTGGAAAAATAGATGCAATATGTCCGTCCCAACCAACACCAAGTAGTAAAATATCAAACTCTAGTCTTCTTTTTAGGGCTATGATTTCCTTAGAGTATTTATAAAGTTCTTTTTTAATATTACTTGTTTCTCCTTGAAATCTATGAATATTTTTAGGAATAATCAATTTATTTTTTAACATTTTAGTTAGGAAATTTTGGTTAGCTAGACCAAAATTACTCTCTTTATCCAAAGGAGAAACCAATCTTTCATCAACCCAGAAAAAATATAATTTTCTCCAATATTTAGGAGCTAAATCTTTTTTATATTTCATTAAAGAATTGAAAAAAAATAAAGAAGACTTGCCACCTGATAACCCTATTACTATATTCTTTTCTGTACTAATTATATTATTAATATTTTTAAAAAAAGAACTTGAAAACAACTTGGAAAGTATTTTGTCATTTCCCTTTATTATTTTTAACATATTCTAAATAGTGGTATAGCATAGTCTATTTTTTTTTATTTCAATTTTTTTGCTAAAAATTCAGCAATCTCCCATTCAAAATAATCATCAATATCTATACTTCTTTCCTTTGGCATGAAGTAAGGTAAGCATTTTTCTCCTATGATTTTTTGTTTATTTATTAATAAATCATATTTAGTTATATAAATGGCAGCACCATTTCTTGCATAAAAAATTGGTTTATCTTGCCTTATCATAATTCTTTTTTCTTTAATATAATGTTCTAGATACTTACCATTAAATATCATAGCTGAATAAGGATTATAATTATGAGGTATTTCTAAAACACTTACTAAAGAATCAGCGTTATTATCCTTCGATATAATATTAATGGCATTATCAATATCTTCTCCAGTTCTTAATGGAGATGTGGGTTGTAAGGTAATAATATAATCAGGAACATAATTTTCTTCATTTTTTAAATAATTTATAGCGTGGATTAGTACATTAATAGACTTAGCATCATCAGTTGCTAATTCGGCAGGTCTTCTAAAAGGAACTTCTATTTTTTTACTTTTTGAAAAATTTATTATCTCATCACTATCTGTAGAAACTATACATCTATCTAATAATTTAGAATTTTTCACAGCATCAAAAGTAAATTCAATCAAAGGTTTTCCATATAACTTTTTAATATTTTTATTAGGAATTCCTTTTGAGCCTCCTCTGGCAGTTATGATTCCTAAAAATTTGTTTTTAATAAAAGACATCTTTTTTTCAAGTATATGTTATTAGTTAATGACGATATCTCGCTTTATAAATTTTTTTTGAATTTTTACTTCAATATTCTCTAATACTTTAGCAATCTGTTTTCCAGCATTACCTGCTCCATATAAAGGCTCGCTTTCATACTTTCCATGTTCAATTTGTTTTTCTATAGCATTTTTAATACTCTTATAATCATAATCAACATCAATAACATTATTCCCTCTTTCTCTATCATCTTGTCGTGTTCCAATATTAACAACAGGTGTTCCTATAAAAGCCCCTTCTCTAATTCCACTACTAGAATTACCGATAAGACATAAAGTTTTATCCATTAACCATATATAATCTATTAAAGGAATGTTCTTGAAAAAATGAAAATTCAGATCTTTATATTTTTCTCTAAAAACTCTTATACCTGTCGCAACATCGTCACTTCCTGCATCTACATTAGGCCATAACATAATTACTGGAAGTTTTCGTTCTTGTGAAATTTCTCTTACAGCTTTTATTGTTTTCGTTATTTGTTCTCTTCCCTGACCATATTCTGTTGTTACTGGATGTTGAGAAACGAGTAAAAATTCATTATCAATACTAAATATATCCCCAACTCCTTCACTTTCTAAATATTTATTTATAGACGCCATATTAAAGGATTCAGATAGGATTTCTTTAACAATATCTATCCTAGGACATCCAAAATTGAAAACAAATGACTCATTCTCCCCCATCTGAAGGATTCTTTCTTTAGCTATTTCAGTAGCGGGGAAATGTATATGTGCCAGTTTTGTTATTGCGTGTCTGATACTCTCATCAATACTCCCAGATACTTCTCCCCCCATAGTATGAGCAATGGGTATGTTGTTATAAGCAGAGGCTATTGCTGCGGATAGTATTTCGAATCTATCTCCAACAAGTAGAGTAAAATCAGGTTTGTATTTTATAAAGAATCCTGAAAGATCAATTATCCCTAATCCTGTTGATTTTGCCATAGTTTCAGGAGTCTCACCTTCGATTATCATGTATAATTTCTCATTCACGTGAAAACCATCTTTTTCAACTAATTTGATAATATCTCCATATTTATCCAAAATAGCTGAAGCTCCAACGACTAATATTAATTCTAATTTATTGCTTTCAACAATGTATCTCATAACAGATTTAAGACTTGAATAATTAGCCCTACTTCCTAAAAATAC
>JAEOTJ010000176.1 GCA_016839905.1 Promethearchaeota archaeon
CCTCTATATGCTGCTCCCACGTAATTTCCTGCATCTCCCGTAATTTCTAACTCACCACCTTCTAACATTGCGCCTGCCCAATCGTCAGCATTTCCATTTACGGTAATCTTACCTCCTTTCATTTGATTGCCCACGTGCATACCTACATTGCTATTAATCACAATTTCACCACCAGTCATTTTTTCTCCTATGCGTTTCACATTTGAAAGGTTTCCTTCAAGGATGATTTTAGTATCATTCACTTCTCCTGAGCTCCCAGAAACATCAAAATAATCTCCAATGGTTTTTTCCTCATTACCATGATATACAACTAATGTTTTAATCTCATCCACAGATTTCCCCGCAAAATTATCAGGTGTGATGGTATCTACCTCTAAAGGAAATTCTGGTGCTATTTTCAGTTTCATTTTTATTTCTCCCATGCTTTATTCACCTTTTTTCTCCTTTACTTTTTCAAGTAGTCTTTCTAATATCTCCTTATCAGTTAAAGATTCGCCCTCTGGTTCTTTTACTTTTCTTAATCGTAAAGGAACAAGATCCATACGATATGCTGTACCTTCACATTCAATTCCACAGAATGCCGCAGGCAACACTACATCCGCAAAAAAAGAAGTAGGTGTTTCATGAGGTTCAATAGCAATTAAAGGATGTTTAAACATGTTTTTTACCGCAGCAACGGGAAAATTACTTGCGGGGTCTGATGCTACAATTAAAGATGCGTCAATCTCATCTTTTACTAATAAATCTACTGAAGAGAATTCCCCAGGATTATATCGAGGGTATCCTCTAGAAAAATCAATAGAAAAAGGATAGCCCGTATTCCAAGCAAAAACAACATTTGCTCCCGTAACATTGTAATGCCCCCGCATAGGGGTTAATAAAAATTTAGTATGATCATTTAGCTCTCTTACTAAACAAATAGCAGTGTCTATATTTAGATGATGAGACAGTGATTGCGTCAATCCCATACCAAAAAAAAGAACTCCAAACTCGCATTTTTTTAGAATTCTAACTAACTTTTCAATTTGTTCTCTTGGAACACCAGATACTTCATCATCATCTAGTTTTACACCTCTAAGTACAGCTCTTATAGCATTTACCAACTCATAATCTTCATTTGGATTTACTTTTATGTATAAATCAGCGATTTGAGCTGTATGAGTATACCTGGGGTCAACTACTATTATAAACCTATCATTTCTTCCATCTTTTCTAAAATAACCTCTTACAAACTCACTATATCGTCCAAGATGACGTGGATGAGCATGAACTGGATTAGAACCCCAAAATATTACGAGATCTGCCCGATTCTTAAATTCTCCTAAGGTTGAGATTGGAGCCCCTACATTTTGTATTGCTAATAAGGAAGGTCCATGACATACTGAAGCAGTATTATCTAATACACTTCCCAATATTTCTGCTAGTTCTACACCCTTACTTTGTGCTTCACTTTCAGTACTTGAGAAACCATAAAGTAGAGGTCTCTTTGCCTTGACAAGAATATCTGCGGCTTTTTCAATCGCTTCATCCCAAGAGACTTCTTTTAAGGAACCATTATCTCTTATCATCGGTTTTCTATATCTATGAGCATCTGGATTTGAGGAGAAATATTTTTTTGTGCCAATTTGACATGCATTTCGTATTTCTATTATTTTATTATCAGGAACATAAACATCAACCTCAAGGTCATCACAAAGGGTCCCGCAGAACGGACATATTACATCGTAGTAAGTTTTCAATTTCTTTTCTACCAAATTATTCACTCTCTTAGAGTTTTCATTAATTCTAATGCATCTAAAACTTTACCGTCCTTAACAACTTCTAAGCTAGCCTTCACACCTTTAAAAGTTGGTGTTCCACATGAGTAAGAATCAGGATTAACAACTTGATTAGCCCAAGGACCCATTGGTATCCAAATTATTCCTGGGTGTGGCCCCTCTTCTGAAATTACTGAATAAGTTATAACCTCGCCGTAGTCGGTACGTACTTTCACGGGAGTTCCCACTTCGCAATTTAAACTTTCAAAATCTTTCTCATCAAAGAAACAGAGTGCTGCTGCCTTAACCCCTTCTTCCGATGTCTTATCTCCTTCCAAAGCAGTTCCTTGTTCTATTGTGCGAACAGTTAAAAGGATTAAATTATTCAAACTCATTTATTCAAACTCCAATTTATAAAATTCTACTTTCTCTTATACTTAATTATTTATCATGATTCAGCTTAAAAAGATCGGATAAGATATTTCTTCTTTTTTCTGATGAAATTACGCGAAGGTTCTGTATATGAACTTTCGGTACTAAAACTTCTAATTTGATTGCTGATCTAGGGCAACTTGCAACGCATTGTACGCATCCATCGCAATTAACTTCTCTGTCTTCGTCGTAAATATTAACAGAGAATCCATTTATGACAATTAATATAACATTTTCCTTATTCAAATAACCCTTCTGACATAACTGATCAAAATTGCTCGGACACGCAACTGTGCAATTACCACATCCTTCGCATATTTCTCTATCTACATTGAGTTTGTAAATTCTCATTTAATCTCTCTCATTATGAATTAATAGCGTTACCATTTACATATATGGGGGTATTTAAATAATGGTGATGACTCATCATCTATCTTTAATCTATTTAAAGTTATGATTATAGTTATTAAAAATTAATTTTTTCTTAAAAAATTTGGTATGATATTTGTAAAACAGTAGTTTAATAAATCTTAATTGAAATGATAAAACAATTAAGTTAAAAAATTCGAATGAAATTTTATATTCAATTTCTTGATCAAAGAATCTAAATATATCATGCAATTTTATAAATATCAAGCTAATATATAAACCTCTTCAAGAATATGCCTATTGAAAGGACCAAGCGTACCGTTGAAATTATAACTATTTTTAATATTTGCAACCATAAACCAAAACTCATTTTAGATTTAGGATATGGTGATGGACAAATTACTGATTCTTTGCGTAAGAAAGGATATGACGTGATTGGTTTAGATGTATCGAAAAATAATTATGAAACTGCAAGAAAAAGGTTTCCAGAATGCGATTTCAGGTTATATGATGGTTTAAACATTCCATTTGAAAAAGAATATTTTGATACTGTAATCTTGAATGATGTATTAGAACACATCCCCTATTCTTTTATGGATGAACTTATTGAAAAAATAAAAGAAGTAATCAAACTTAATGGAATTATCTTCATCAGCACTACAAATAGGTATGAATTAGTGGAACCCCACACTTCAATTCCCCTCTTAACGTGGCTTCCAAGAATTTTCTGGAATTCTATTGATCATAAATTAAATAAGAGTGATAAATATCACATATCAGAAATATATCCTTATACATTTAGAAAATTAAAAACATTTTGTAAACGACATGATTTATACTATCAAAATTTTACACATATTTATACAATACATAAATTCATGGATTTAGAATATATTGGAAATAGATGGCTCAGATCAACCGTAAAATTACTAAGTAAAGTAAGGATGTTAAAAATTTTTTATTATCTCGCTTGCAAAGTTAGTGTGTTGATTTTTATTTGTAAAGTTAAAAAAAATGTATTCAGTAATTAAACCAGACATAAAATAACATAAATTAATTGCTGATTTACTGATAAAATAATATTATTACTACCAGAAAAAAAAATTAAAATTAATCTAAAAAATTAATTCTTATGAAAAAGTCTCTTATAAATTTATGGTAGTGTGCGAAACTTTTATATAATCTCAATAGAAGATATAAATATTGATTTTTAAATCAAAGAATTAAGATTTTCGATCTAAAATAAAAACAGTGAATAATTTTCTTTATTTATAATGGTGCTATCTTTTAAATGAATATTGCAATGATTACAGATACATACGATCCATGTGTTAATGGTATCGTGGATGCAGTCCTTGGAATGGCAAAGGGTCTAAAGGATGCGGGGCATACTGTTCATTTACTTGCCTTATCAGATGTAAATGGTGTAGAAATCCGTGAAGGAATTATAGTTCATAAATTTAAAGCTCAAAGATCCCAAGTATACCAAGATTTTATGCTACGTTATAGGTTTCCCGTAAGAAGAGTCTTCAAGATTGCCAAAAAGGAAAAATTTGACGTTATACATTCTAACTTGCATCTGTGTTTAGGTATTTGTGGATTATTATTAAGTAAAATTAAAAAAATTCCATTAATTATGACATTTCATACTTTAATCCCTCATTATCTTCAGAATATTCTCATTGATTGGAATACAACAAATTCATTTAATAAACCAAAAGCAATTGAATTACTTGAAAGATTAAGAATTAATAAGGTATTCTATAGAAGTCTTTATGCCTTAGTATGGTGGTGGTTAGCCTATTTTAATATGGGTTCATGGTTAACAACACCAAGCGAATTTGCAAAGAAGATACTTAATGAAAATGGAATTGGAAAACATAATACGGTTGTCGTCCCAAATCCTATTACCATTGGAAAAAATTCATTGCCTGCAGGTCAGAAATCTATTGATAACGAAGAGGTTCTTAGTAAAAGTAAGAAAAAAGAATACTTAATCCTCCATTCAGGAAGACTTAGTGTTGAAAAGAAAGTAGATGTACTAATAAAAGCATTAAAGTACATTAAATATGATTATAAATGTGTTATTACAAGTGATGGGCCCATAGTGGACTATTTAAAACAACTCGCAATTGATGAAGGCGTGTCTGACAAAATAAATTTTACGGGCTTCATTAGCAGGCAGGAATTAAATGATTATTATGATAAAGCAGATATTTTCGTAGCTCCTGCTAATTATGACACTTTTAATCTATGTGTGGCAGAAGCATTAGTTCATAAAAAACCTGTAATTATTGATAAGAACTCTGGAGCTACTGATTATGTCAAGCAAAATATCAACGGAATAATTGTACAAAAAAATAATCCTCGAAATTATGCTAAAGAAATTAATCATCTATTAGAAAATAAAGAACTTAGAATTAAACTAAGCCAAGCACCAGATAGCGTCCATAAAATGACAAATATTAAAAATATTGTTAAAAAACTTGAACATCTCTACTTAAAACCAAAAAAAACTAAATTTCTTAGATTTTTGAAGGATATTTTAAAATTTATCATTGGTACTGCCTATGCATACATCATATTAATAATCTGTGATAAAACAATGTAATAAATTAATAAATTTTAATATTAAAAAAAAAAGTAATAAAAAAAATAATAATTAAAGAATTCTTTCGATTTATGCTTTAAGTCGTTGCATTAAATCTAACCAGAAAATGTCCTTATATTCTCCAGAGAACTTTATGTTGTCGATTGTCATAGTTGCCGCATCCTTTGGGCAAACTGAGGCACAGGCGCCGCACGTGATGCATTTATCAGGATTATGATTCACTCTTCGCATGATCCCCTGTGAAAATTGCATTCCTTCATATTCCACTTTTCCTTGTTCATTTGGAATGTCTTCTCTGAAGAATGCTCCAGTTGGACAAACCTCTGCGCATGAGAAACAAGAGATGCATTTTTTCCAATCTACATTCACTTTAGCGTCAATGTATTGCTTAATAACACGATCAACACCATCCTTACAAGATACTTTTTTGGCTTCAAATTCGAGTTTTGGTACAACGTTCTTTGCCACTATGTCCATATCATTTAATTCAACAACCACACCATTCTTTTTCAATTTTATTGCCGAAAATGGGCATATATAGGTGCAAGTTCCGCAATATGAGCAGTCCAGTGCGTTTTTAATGTCAGGTAGCATGTCCTCTGTCGTTAAAGTCTTAATTTCAACATCCGCAATATGTATTTCTGGTTTTTCAAGATCTTTTGCCATACTTTTCTTTCTTCCGGCCAATTTATTAAGAATGAAAACCTTAACAGGCTCCTCTTGAACCGCGATTTTTCCAGCAGCCACGGCATCATTAAATAATTCAATACCAAGATTAGAGCGTATGAGAACGCTATTTGTATCATCAGTAGGAGCACCTACACTTCCAACACCAATATCCGCAAATTCTCCAGTATAATCTCCGCAGTACTTGCAGCTATCCCATTTATATGCTCCCGTTACTTTAATTGGACTCTTATCAACTGAACCATCTTTTGAATAAATGATGAATTTTCCTGCTGAAATATCAATTTTAGATACTTCTGTCAAGGGTTTTCCTTGTTTATCTTGTACAAATTTTGTCATCAAATCGTAAGAATAATTTGAAGAGCAATATAATCCAATTGATAAGACAATTTTACCGTATTTTTCTGAAAGGGGATTAGATAATTGAAGTTTACGCGCAGCCTCAACTTGACAAGGCATTCCAACAAAGGCTAATTTTTCACATTTTGCCTCATAAATAGCATCAGCATAGGCCATTAAGCTAGGTGCGATTGTATATCTTGAACCTGCAGCTGCTATAATCTCTTCAGGGGTTTTAGCAACATAAGGTTTAGGCATCCATTTTTCATCCCTTCCAGTAACTAATACACCATCAATCATTCCCTTATTGAGAGCATGTATGAGAAGTGTCGTAGTAATTCCTCCATTTTGAGCGACTTTTGCGACGGTTTCATCCGTAGTTTTTGCAACAACCATTTTTTGATAATACCCTAAATTCTCATCTTCCCGGACTTGACCATCAAAAATTTCCTTTTCAAGTTCATCCTGGGGGATATATGTATGAGAACAATATGAAAAACACTTCTCACACTCAGGACAATCTTCTAAGAGAGTCGGCTTGTCATCCTTCACGCCAATAATTGGACAGAGGGAAATACATAAGCCACAGAAGCAGCAATCATAGTTATCAATGACTTTATCTTCTAAGTCCTTAAACCCAACTCCAAGAAGTTCTTTAGAACCATCCTTTGAGTCGTTAATCACGGAATTAGGACAAGCCCTAGCACAAGTTCCGCAAGCCACGCATTTTTCGTAATCAAACTCAACCGCCTGATTTTCCGTAAAGAAATTAATTGCTATTTCATTTATCTTTTTATTTTTTACTATTTTTACTCTAGGATACATTTTACATTCCCTCCTTTTTTATTGGATTTGGACCTAATTCTTTTAATTCTTCAACATACTCTTCAACAATTTCAGTCAGTTCCGCGCCTTCTGAGGCGGATACCCATGTATATTTAACCCTTTTCGGATTAATCCCGTATTGAGATACATATTTCTGAAGTATTGGCATTTTTCGAATGGTTTTAAAGTTACCTTCCACATAATGGCAATCTCCAGGATGACAATGGGACACTATGATTCCATCAGCACCATTCATTAATCCTTCGAGAACGAATTGGGGATCGACTCTGCCGCCACACATGACTTTTAAGATTCTAAGATTTGCTGGACGTTGCATTCGTGAAGTTCCTGCTTGGTCTGCTCCTGCGTAGGAACACCAATTACAAAAAATTCCTAAGATATAAGGATCAAAACTATCACTCGCCATTTTTTATTCACCTCCAATTAGGGCATCTTTAGGAACCGCCGCTTTAATCATTGGGAGTAATTGAATATCCCCAAATTGATTTTGAACAATGGCAGAGCTAGGACAAGCTGAAACGCATGTTCCACAACCTTTACATAATATTTCGTTGATCTCCGCAATCTTCTTGAATTCATTAAATGAAATCGCATTATAAGCACATAAACTTAAGCAACTCTTACACCCGGCACACTTATAATTCAAGATATATGAATAAAATGGTTCTATTTCGACTTCACCGGCTGCCATCAATGAAGCAGCACTAGACGCCGCTCCTTTAGCTTGAGCTACGGTGTCAGGAATATCTTTAGGTCCTTGTACAGTACCCGCAACAAACACTCCTTCGGTTAAAGTATCAACCGGTCGAAGTTTAGGATGGGCTTCCATAAGAAATCCATCGGCTGAACGTTGTACATTGAATAACCTTGCGGTTTCATCGGCATCACATCGAGGTTCAAGACCAATTGACAGGACTAACATATCTGCCTTGACTTCAACCTTTCTCTGAAGCACTGTATCTTCAGCCCGGATGATGATATTATGGTTTTCATCCTCATCAACTTCACCAATTCTGCCTCTAATGTATTTAATACCATAATTCTTACCTGCAGATTCATAGAACTCTTCATAACCCTTTCCGAATGCTCTAATATCCATGTAAAATATATAGATACTTGCATCAGGATGCTTTTCTTTATATTGACGCGCTTGTTTTGTTGCATACATGCAGCAAACCCTCGAACAGTATTCATTTCCTTTACCGGTGAACTCTCTGCTCCCTACACATTGTAAAAAGGCTATTGTATGAGGATCTTTAACATCTGAAGGTCTCTTAGGTTTGCCCTCTGTAGGACCGAATGAACTCAATAATCTTTCCATTTGGAAACCAGTAATTACATTCGGATATTTCCCATAGCCATATTGCTTTAATGCTGTGGGATCATAAGGATCCCATCCCGTAGCTAAAATGATCGTTCCTACTTTAACATCAAGATATTTGGGTTTATCATCATATATTATTGCTTTAGGTTCACACACTTCTTCACATATACCACATCTAATACAATGATCATTATCTATAGTGTATTCTCCTGGGACTGCTTGTGGAAAAGGAATATAAGCTGCTTTTCTCGACTTCATCCCTAAATCAAATTCATTGCCAACTACGACAGGGCATTGTTCTGCGCACTCTCCACAGCCATTACACTTATCTTGGTCGATATAATGAGGTTTTTTCATGATTTTAACATCAAAATTGCCAACATATCCCGAAATCTCTACAACCTCAGAATATGTTAGGAGCTCTACATTTTTAGCATTTGCAGTCTCTGACATTTTAGGTGTGATGATACATGCACTACAATCCATCGTAGGGAATGTTTTATCAAGTTGAGCCATATGTCCTCCGATCGTGGGTGTTTGTTCGACTAAATAAACTTTAAACCCTTGCTCAGAAAGGTCTAAAGCGGCATTCATACCCGCAATTCCTGCACCAACGATTAAACAAGCAGGTTCAACCTTCACCTTGGTGACTTCTAAGGGTTTTAATCTGCTCACTTTTGCCACTGCCATCCTTAAATGGTCTTCAGCAATTTTAGTAGCCCCTTCTTTATCGTATAAATTAACCCATGTACAATGTTCCCGGATATTTGCCATTTCAAATAAGAACTGGTTTAATCCCGCTTCTTCGCATGTTCTCCTGAAGGTTGGCTCATGCATTCTAGGTGAACATGACGCAACAATAACGCGATTCACTGTACCTTCTTGAATATCCTCTTTAATGAGGTTTTGTCCAATATCAGAACACATGAACTTATACTCCTTTGCTAAAACTACATTCGGCAATTTTTTAGAATATTCTGCGAGTTTAGGAACATCAATAATCCCTCCTATGTTTATACCGCAGTGACAGATGTATATACCTATTTTAATATCTTCCTTTTCAGCCAATTTTCTCACCTATTTTTTTTAATACTGGGTCTACCGAAATAAATGGAGGAACTCCTCCTAATTCGTGCTTTTTTACCATCCCAACACTTTCTGGACTCATTCCTAATGCTAGCCCTAATAATTGGGTGATATAAATAACTGGAATCTTAAAAGGTGCGCTGATTTTATCCTTGAAAATGTTATTTACTTCAATTTGACCTAGATCGAGTTGTAAATGACAGAAAGGGCAAGCCGTAATGATGGCCTCTGCACCAGCAGCAACCATATTTTCCAATTTTTCCCTTGTAAAATCAAGTGAAAGTTCTTTAAACGCCCCTCTTACACCTCCTCCTGCACCGCAACACATATTTTTATCTTTATAGGCTAAGCTTTTACATCCCGTTGATTCCACTATCTCATCAAAAAACTTAGGTTCTTCAACTTCTCCATCCCAAGGTCGAATTTCTTTGGGTTTAGTTAGATGACATCCGTAATGTACTGCCACATTTAGGTCTAAATTTTTCTTTACTAACTTCTTTATCCTTTCAACGCCAACTTCTTTATATAGAATTTCTAATATGTGTTTGATTTCAATGGTTCCCTTAAACTCTCTACCTATTTTAGCAAGATGCTTATTTACTTCCTTCTTTAATTCTTTGTCATGTTTTAAAGAATGATTAACCTCCAGTAAACTACCATAACATCCATTGCACATTAGCGTTATATCCGTTCCATTTTGTTCAGCAATCGTTATATTTCTTGCACCTATTGCTAACCAAGTGGGAATATCAAACCCTCTAAAAACCCCTGGCGCAGGACAGCAAGCAGCACCTTCCATATCAATTAGCCCAATCCCAATCTTCTCAAAAAAGCTTTTTGTGGCTCTTTCTATGAAAGGGTATCTGTTAGGAATGACACATCCTAAAAATAGGGAGTAATTTTTTTTAACCATATTTTATTCACCTTCCTCCTTTTTTTTCTCATAGTCTCCAATGCCAACAAGTTTATCGAATTCCGTGCTTTTAATAAGCGTTCGGATTTCTTCTTCAGCCTCAGGAAAGTTATGAGTTGTTGGTGGAATACTACTTAAATCATAGGATTCTCTTAATTTATTCCATTTTTCATCGTTGATAGGAACACCGTGTCCCGTTTTGTAAAGGAATCCACATAGAGCTTTATGAGGAGCTTGCATAATTCCTCTCTGTACAGCAATATTTCTAAGGAAAATGATCATATCCGTAACTGGAACGCCGCGCGGGCACCTTTCTAGGCAAGTATAGCATGTAGAACAGAACCAGAGCTCTTTATCTGATAAAACCTCGACAAGACCTAATTGGGCTTTTCTTATTAATTTTCGGGTACTCAACGCTGTTCTCCTTCCCGAGGGGCAGCCTCCGGTACATGTTCCGCATTGAATACACGATCCTATCTCTAGGTATTTTGCATCCCTCAATAGGTTCGCTAACTCATCAGTGAACTCCGTAATCTGATCTGACTCTATATTTTCCATATTCTATAATTTCCTCTTTTTCTTAAATATCTGTTAATTGAGTATTTTAATTTGGTAAAAGTATATTTTAATAAAAAATTTCCTAAAGAATTTCATAAAATAATCCCAAGTATTTTTTTTTTAAAATAATCCCAATATATATATAAGAGTACGAAATAAAAAGAGAAGAAAATTTTATTAAATTATTTTAAATAAATCTAAGTCTTAAAATAAAACACTCGATTTCCTTAAGATACCACGACCTGCTACTAATCGATTGATCTGATTTGTTCCTTCATAAATCTGAGTTAATTTTGCATCACGCATAAGTTTTTCCACAATTGCACCCTTTATATATCCTGAACCCCCAAAAATTTGAACTGCATCAGTGGTAACTTTTATGGCAGCATCAGAAGCAAATAATTTCGCTAATGCCGCTTCTGTAGAGCATCTTATGCCCTGATCTATCATCCATCCTGCTTGGAGGTACATGACTCTCGAAGCAATAACAAGGGCATTCATATCAGCTAACATAAAATGAACACCTTGAAAACGACCTATAGGTTTACCAAATTGTACTCGCGTATTTGCCCGTTCAACCGCTTCATCCAATGCTTTTTGAGCAATGCCTGTGGCACATGCTGCTATACCCACTCTTCCCCTGTCAAGAGCCATCATGGCTAGTTTAAAGCCTTGCCCTTCTTCTCCGATGAGGTTTTCCTCACTTAACTCGACATTTTCAAATTTTAATTCCGCAACATTTAATGCTCGATGACCCATTTTATCCTCCACCTTAACAACTTCTATTCCTGGAGTACTTCTGGGCACGGCAAAGCAGCAAATTCCTTTAGTTCCAAGACTTTTATCAATAGTTGCGAACAAACAAAGTAAATCGGCATATTTTCCATTAGTAATAAAACGTTTTGTTCCGTTAATAACATAGCCGCTTCCTTTCTTTTCTGCCGTAGTTTGCATTAGAGCTGCGTCAGATCCTGCTTCAGGTTCAGTGAGACAAAAACATCCACTTCTGTAACTTTTTGTCATAGTTCCAATGAATTTCTTCTTCTGCTCCTCTGTTCCGCCAAGTTGAATAGGCCCCATAGCCAAGTGTGAAATCCCAATCATCTGAGCAATGGATGGACACTCATAATTTAATGCTTCAGTTATAAGATAATGTTCTAAAAAACTAAATCCAGACCCCCCATATTCCTTGGAAATATTTGTATACATTAGCCCTAATTTATGCGCTTTTTTTAGAATTTCCTCTGGATAAGTACCTTCTTTATCAAATTCAATAGTTACAGGCTTTATTTCTTTAGTGGCGAAATCCCTTGCCTTCATTAGTAAGCTCTTCTGCGACTCACTTAAACTAAAGTCTATCATAATAACACTAAAACTCTTTACTTTTAAATACTTTTTGATAATTTTATCTAATAGCCTATAAAATGGGATATTTATTAAAAAAAAAAAAAGTATTATCTTAATTATTTCAAAATAATCAAGGTATTTATATTAAAAATTTATCTATTAAAATTTTGCAATGCTTTTTCGGTCACTACTACTTCACTTGCTTGAGGACCTTTTTGACCTTCAACAACCTCAAATTGTACTTTATCACCTTCATATAATATCTTGAAAGACTCTTCATCTCCTTTGATCGCGGAGTAATGAACAAAGACATCCTCTTCATCATCTGAGGTAATAAAACCATATCCTTTCCGGCTATTGAACCATTTTACTATTCCATTAACCATTTTATGTTACCTATTTATCTATGAAAAACTTTTTTCAAATTGCTTTTTTATGAAACAACTGATTCAGTAAATATTATACAAATATTAAAGTTTTTTTTTTTACAATTAATAACTCTATTTTTTTATAAAAAATTTCTATAATATTAAAAAATAAGATAAATTTAATTCTAAGAAATAAAATGGAAAAAGAATTGCTTAGAATCTTTTTACTAGCGAAATTTCAGCAGAAAATCCAGGAATAACTCCGTCATAATCAACAATTCCTTTTTCCTTCAATTTTTTTAGAATAAGGCGAACGCCTTCAAATTCATCTGCACACATATCTTGTAATGCCTTATAATTTAGTTTTCCTTCATTCTCATTCAATTTTTCATAAATAAATTTTTCTTCTTCTGAAAGATTTTCCATATTTTTCTCCTCTTTTCTTTTTTTATTAATTTATTTTAATTTTCTTAATGTTTAATATATAAATTTCCTATGAAATTATTGGAAGAGAAAAATAAAAGGTAGATCCTTGATTCCTTCCTTCTGATTCGACCCATATCTTTCCATTATGTAATTCTATTATCTTTTTTGAAATGAATAATCCAAGTCCAGAACCTTCAATACCAATATTCCAACCTTGTCCATATCTTTCAATTTTTCCAAATTGAGTAAAAAGTATATCTTTATCCTCCTCTGTCAGTCCTATTCCATTATCCTTTATAGATACTATATATGAATCATCTTCAATCTCCGTTTGAATTGCAATTTCTCCACCTGGAGGGGTATATTTAATAGCATTAACTAGAATATTCGATAGTACTTCATAAATTCTTTCCTTATCAAATTTTGTAATTAAATCATCATGAATATCTAAAAGTAATGATTGATTTCTTAATTGAACTAAACCTTTTAATTCTGATGCGCAAAATTTAATTAAGAAAGATAAATTTTTTAATTCCATATTCAATTCCAATTTCCCTTGTTCTAGTTTTGAAGTCTCAAGCAATGAATTAACAATTTTTTCTAAACGAATACTCCCATCCTTAATCTCTTCTAACATTTTTATTATTTCAGTATCAAATTTCTTACTATGAAATGTTAATAACAGTTCAGTAAATCCTTTTATTGAAATGAGTGGTGTTTTTAACTCATGCGATGTACGTGAGAATAATTCTGTTTTTAAGGCATTTATTTGGCTTAACATTTTATTTTGTTCCTTCAAATGTTGAAGAATTTGCCATCTTTGTTGCTCAATTTCAACCGCATCACAAATTAAAAACAGAACCAATTGATCTTGATGTGAAGGAATTGGATTTTCCTTATATAATACGTAAATTAAACTATTAATCTGGTTTTGAGCCTTTATAAGTTTTCCATAACCTCCTTTTATGTTGTATTTTTGAATAAAAGGATCACTTTTTGCGTATTCATTTTGATTTAAATTCAAAATAATTTGAGGAAAGTCGTGAAATTCCAAGAAAAGTTCGCTAGCATGGATTTTTTCTTTAAATTCTTCTGAAGTAAAAGAATAAAATTTTTTATCGCTTGTAATTACGCTATAACCTTCTTTTCCCTTATCTATGGTTTTAAATATATATAAGGCTAATTCTCCATTTAATAGCTCGCAACAGGTATTAAGAAGTAATTCAATATTTTTTTGTGTATCAGTGGTGTAATTTAAAAAATTAATGTTTAATTCTTCAATTAATTTCTCATATATCATCCTCTCCGTTATATCCTCAACCCATAATCTAACTCTTATTAAATCTCCGAATTTATCGTGATAATGTTTACTTTTTCCAGACACCCATTTAATTTTACTATTTTTAGAGATTATTCTAAATTCTATTTCAGTATCTTCAAACACAGACATTATTTTTCGAATATCATCTTTATAAAAGATTTTAAGATATATTCCTTCTTGATTTAGTTCTTCTCTTGAATAACCAGTGAGATTTAAAAACTTTGTGTTTACATAGGACAAATTACTTTGGATCATATCAATTTCTATTACTGCTACTGAAGAAGTCTCTAATAAATCACGATACCTTTTTTCTGATTTTATTAACTTATGTTCTGCCTTCTTTCTTTCGGTGATGTCTCGAGTAAAGCATAAAATTAAATTTTCATTTCCAAACATTAATAATGAACTATGAAAATTTATCCATAACAAGTTTTCATCTTTTCTCTTGACTTGAAATTCTACTGGTTTTGGTTTTTCACCTTTTAAATGCTTTTTATATCTTTTTTTAAAAATTTTTAATTGTTCTCGTGTAAATATATCAAGGTCTGTAAAATTTTTACCAATAACTTCCATTTTAGAAAATCCAAAAATCTTTTCTGATAAGGTATTATAATCTAAGATATTTCCATTTTTATCCACTAAGATCATTGACTCAGGGGAATTTTCAAATATATGTTTATACCTTTTTTCTGATTCTTTTAATTGTTCTTCAGCCTTTTTTCTACCAGTAATGTCTATTATGGTTATTAGCCTTGCGAGTCTTCCTCTATAATCTATTCTCTCTGAGAAACCTTCTATCCAAACAATTTCTCCACTTTTTTTAATCAGGCGAAATTGATTTAAATTTTTTATATTGGATGATTCTGTCTGATTCATTATTGATTGTTCAATAATCCAAGATTTATCCTCTGGATGGATAAATTTCTGAAATTCACCTTTTTTCCAACTCTTCATTTCTTGAGAAGTATATCCAACAATTTCAGCAGCTCTATGATTTACATATTTAATTAAGTTATTTTGTAAGATTATTATGCCCATTAATAATTGCTCTGCAATCGTTCGAAACTTTTGTTCAGATTCTTTTATTTCTTGTTCCGCAATCTTTCTTTCAGTAATATCCTCTACAATTATTTGAATAATGTCTTGTTCTCCTAATTTTATTCGTGAAAATTGTGGATTAATCCAAGCTAAAGTACCATCTCTTTTAAAAATCTGGAGTTGAAAAGGTTCAAGCTTATTTCCTTCAGTACGATCCTCTAATCGTTTTTTTAATATAGGTATGTGTTTCTTAGAGAATATCGGTAGCTCTAAAAATTCTGAACTGATATAACTTTTTTTTTTAAAAGTAAATATTTTTTCAGTTGTAGAGTTCCAATCCAATATTTTACCATTTAAATCAAGTAAAATTATTCCATATGGGGAATTCTCAAACAAGTGATAGTATTTCTCCTCCGATTCTTTTAACTTTTTATCTGTTGCTACACTATCCGTGATATCATTACTTTCTAACTGTTGCTTAAATTCATTATATCCCGATAAGTCTTTTAATTTCAGAAATAATTTTTCTTCATTATTTTTGTTTTTGAATCTTTTTATGGTTATTTCTACAACTATTTCTTTACCAATTTTTGATTTTATCCTAATTTCTTTCAATATTTTTTTTAATTCAGGTCCTTTTGTTAGTTGTTTTATTACTTTTTTAAAATCTATTGGTTTGATATATTTAAAAAAAGAATTACCTATTAGATCTTTACTATCACATCCTAAAACTTCCAGTAATCTATTTTCATTTACCATTTCAACCTTAAAATCCTCTAATGGGGAAATAATCACAATTAAGTCGCTGGAATTCTCCCATAATAATTTAAAAAGTTCCTCATTATCCCTATAGTCTTCTTCTTCAATTATCACTACAATATCCTTGATTTATAATGACGAGAAATAACAATTAAGATATAGATTCTACTACAAATATTCAAAAATGTGATATTATATTTTAGTCTATCGCATTAGACTCAAATATTTTAAATAATATTTGCTCTATATTCTATTCATAAAATTAAATCGCTTCCGATCCAACTGTTCTTATCAACTTTTTCTTTTCTTCTGTGGTTTTTGCAAATACACCTATATTTCCTATTCTTACATTCTTCAAACCAATTTTTTTTACTACTTTATATGTTTCTATTATTTCAGATAAGGTTGGTGCTCTATAATCTTTTAATTTATATATTGGAAAAAAGGCTAATATGTGGAATGGGATGTTCTCATCAATTTCAGCAATTAATTCTGAAATTTTTTCAAATTGATCTTGCTCCACTAAATTTGGAATATAAACAGTGAGAACCTCTAAAACGAAATCTCTTTTTAAAATCTCTTTAGGAGCATTTAAGACAGTTTTATTTAACGTTCCACAGAGTTTTTTATAAATTTCAGAATCATAAGCTTTTATATCAAGCCAATATGAATCCAAACCTGCTTTTTGAAATAAATTCAAATTTTTTGGAGTTAATCCATACCCATTGCTCTCTAGCAAAACCCAGATGTTCTCACATCTTTTTTTAATTTTTTGTGTAACTTCAGCATAAAATTCTGCTTGACACGCTATATCTCCACCTGTAAAGGCAACGATGTTTCGAGCAGGCCCCCAGCCTTGAGGACTTATTACAATCTTATCCATTGATACTTTTTGAGGGCATAAAGGTCCCGGCTTATTGAAAAACAAGCAAGCTCCACAGTGCTTGCATAAGTCAGTCGCATAATACATTAATGCACGCGGTCTTGGTTCAAAAATGGTTACCTCTTTTTCATATTCCCTACATTTTTCAGCAATTTCATCAGTTGAATACCAATCTCCATTAAAATGTTTGCTAAATTCCCAAGAGTGACATTTCAAGCAATTATGGTTGCATCCTGATTGATAAATCGAAAAATAATCTTCTGGTCTTGATAAATGCATAGAAGTTATAATCCTGCAATATTGTTCATTCTCATATTTTAGCGTTGCCTGACACGCTGGCTGGATTGAAGAGTCTTTTAATTTAACATTACAAGCTCCTTTTGCGTGACCCTGTTGGATCATATTGCATAATAATTCTTTTTTTTCCATAACAAATTTTGGTTAATTATATCAATTAATTTTGATATATATATTTTTAAATTTGGGTATTATTATTATTCTAAAAGTAAAAAATAAGAAAAATATAAGTTAATTCATGCTCGATTTATAATCTTGCATTTAGGAGCATATTCATCTTGTACTGCATAGTTATTAAAGTTGATGCTGTAATGATCCCGCCATTTTGCTTTTACTTCTTCTAAAACTGCTTCATAGATACTCTCTTTAATTTTTCCCTCCGCACAGACCGTGGTACCCTCTGGAGTTGCCATTATTTCACCGTCTTTCACGACGATTTGTCCATCCTTTATCGTGTAAGCTGCCGCCGAGAACGCCTTTTCTATCGCAGGTCCGTCAAAATTATTTGGATCTAACTTGTAGATGGAAACATCTCCAATTGCATTTATCCCTAAATGACCCCTGTCCAGCATTCCGAGACATTTAGCAGTCCCCGCTCTCGTGACTATACATAACTCATTTAATGTGTATTCTCGGTCAAGATCGGGAAGCTTAGTAGCAGTACTGGCTTTTTGCGAAACCACATTTTCAAGAATATCTTTCCGGGATTTTCTATCCATTAACCATTTAATGACAATTGGATAGGTTGTAAAAGGTGCTCCATTAGGGTGATCTGTTGTCATAAATATCTGATAAGGATTTTTGATCATTAGCATTAATTCTAAACCAATTGCCCATTGAACCGCATTAACTCCGACTTTAGGACTAAAAAAGTACGGAACTACACCCGATCCAGACTCTCCTTCAACCTGATTATTGACCCACTTAATTCCCGGTTTTGGACCCCATGCTGATGCACCTCCTAGATGATGGAGTGCAAATTCCCATGGTCCGTCCCCCGTCATCGTAGTTGTTGCATATTTCGTAAACACTACCTGACCCGCATCAACTGAAATGTGCTTGTGGGAATTGACATATTCAGAAATTTGTTCTGCTCCTGATTTAAAATCTCTCCAATTTGAACCACCATATGCATTAAATTGACAATGAGTTATGTGTATTGAATTCTCATTACCGCCTTTGGTTTCAAGGTTCTCTGTAATTTTAAATGTATCTAGTGAATGAGCAAAATTTCCGGGGTGACCAAGATTATTACAATGAACATGGATTGCATGAGGTAATTCCAACATTTCACTAACTTTTCCTAGATTTTCAACAATTTCTCTTGGGCTAACGGCCCAGTGAAAAACAGGATCATCTAAACTTTCACAATTTTTCCCCCAAGCCCAGTTTTCGACACCACCGGGATTAACAATCTTTATAGAATAACCTTTAGTTGCCTTGAGTATCCATGCCACATATGCAGCTAATTTTTCAATTTCTTTATTTTTAATATAATGCATAACGAACCAATTATTACCAAACAATGGAAATGCCGCTTTATCTATAATTGGAGTTTCCAAAAATTCTTCGTGAGTATGTCTTGCCTCCAATAGGGGCATAGCAGGCTCTACTACTGTTGTATATCCCAGTTGTGCATATTTATATCCAGTTATCCAAGTGGTTGGAACAGCGAATCCTGTCCCACTTCGAGTCAATTTAGTCTTTTTTAAATTAGATTCAGGAGGCTTGTCATCTGGACGTAGAGACCTCCCACTATTAACCTTTGCGCCTGCTATATGGGAATGAATATCCACTCCTCCAGGCATAACGATCATTCCAGAAGCATCTATGATTTTTGCTTCTCCGTTGGTTTTTTCTACAACCACTCCATCTTTAATATGAATTTCTTTTTTCTCGCCATCGATGTCATTTAAAGGGTCATATACAATACCATTTTTAATAATTAAGGAATCCTTCATCTTTAATTTCCTTGAAAAGAGAACTAATTTTAAGATATTTTCAACATGTATATTTAATATACATCTATTATTTTAATGAATCTTTCTTTTTAATAAAAATTTATTATTATTAAAAATAAGCTACATTTTGGTACTTTTAATTTTTTATTTTTCCGAAAAAGATTAAATATTCTGAAAAAGCCTAAAGATTCTGAAAAATATATATTGTTTATGACAATTTTACAAACTATTCCTGAAACATAAAGTATGGATTAATAAACTAGAAAATCTCATTAGTATCTATTTTTAAATATACAACTTTTTTATAAGATTATTATGAAATAAGCATTCCCAAATTCTATAGCAGATGATGGGATACAGGGTTTGGTGTTA
>JAEOTJ010000177.1 GCA_016839905.1 Promethearchaeota archaeon
TAATATTTCAATCGTATGATTTAACTTATGAAAACCTTGAGCATGCTTCATAATATTAATACTATGGCCCCAATAAGAGGGTATATCCCCCCTAGATACAATAGCTATTTTCATTTTTAAATTATTTTTATAAGTAAATAATTTTATTAATCATCCTTATACTTAATTAAGATTTGATACATATTATTACATAAGTTCCACAAAATTGTCTTATTATTGGTAATTTTGTAAGTATTTCATTTTCAAATTTTTTTATAAAATTTGGATTTATTTTATAAATTATATATGGAAAAAATCTAATATAATTTACTTCAGTTGTTTTAAACATACCTGATAATAAACTATTTATTGAGTGAATTGAAAAAATTCTTTCAATTGCATATGTTATTTTTTCCCCCGTTGTATGATTTCTTTTTGGAAATTCCTTTATAATAGCTCCACTTTTCTTCTGCTCCATTTTTGCTTTATAGTATTTATGAGGATTTAATTTATTACTGTCAGCAATTATGAGTTTTCCTCCCCTTCTTAACTTAGAATAACAGAAATTTAGGAACTTATCTATAGGATCTATATGTGATATTGCTTCGTTTACCCAAATAATATCAAATGAGCCTGATATTTTAAAGATATTCTCAAATTTAAACTTTATATTTAATTTTTTATTATTTTCTTTTTCATAATATATAATTCTTTGTTTAGCTAACTCTAATCTATCTTTTTTGATATCTACTCCAAGTACATCTCCTCCAAAAATCCCGCATAAAATCGATTCTGTACCAACACCACAACCAGCATCAAGAATTTTTTTTTTATTTTCAACATTTTTAATAAGAGGAAGTACTCTCTGGATATAATAGTGTCGAATATAATTGACATAGGAGGTTGATTTTTGAATATTAGTATAATATGCCTTAAGGGGATATTTTGCCTTATTTTTATAAATAATATCACTATTTAATACTTCTTTTCTCAACCTAGTATAAAAATTGTCAATTTTTTTATATAAGCTATTCATCTGCTTGATTAATCATATTTTATATTGTCTAAAAATAATTTAATTGTTAAAAATCTAAAGATTATATATGTTTTGATTGAATTCCATTTCTTTCTTGAAATTAAATTCACTATTGCTTCTTTATTAAACATCTCAAAAAATAACTCATTTTCTTTTATAAAGATTGAATGGATGAATTCTCTAAATTTTCTATTATTAGAAATCCATTTATTTACATTTTTATGATTTTTTTTAAAAATAAAGTGAAAATGTGCTTTTGTATCAATTCTAAATATAAATTTTTGTAATTTTTTTATGAATTTATTATTATACTTAAGTGAGATTTTTTTTTCAGGTCTAATTTTAATTAACAATGGTATTTTCCTACGTAGAAATTCAAAAAACAATCGACGATTTAAACGAAAAGAAAAAGGAATTGTCATTAAAAATTCCATTAAATCGGGATCAATAAATATTGAAAGAGATTTATATCGACCATAGAAATTAAATGAGGGATTATTTTTAATATAAATCCTCTGACGATATTTAAAATTAAATTCTTCGATTTTTTGCCAAAATTCTGAATTTGGAGAGTTTTTTAAAAATCTAGTAATTTCTTCTTTGACATTTAAGAGGGCAGTTGTAGGCTGATTTAAAAAACCCTCTATATTTTTTATACTTTTAAGTTCAATATACTTTTTAAAAATAGACTTTATAAAATCATTAGTACTATGAATTTTAAGGTCATTATTACGGAGATGTGAACCAAATTGATTATCTCCATTAAAACCAGTTAAAAGAATATCAAAATCGGGAATTCTTTCAAAAATGGCATAATACCAAGTAAACAAGACATCCATCATAGGATTATATTTAATACTTTTTTGAGAATATTTGAAAAAATCCTTATCATATCCCAATTCGTAATGCTCTAACTTCAATAATTTTGCTATTTTATTTGCTATAAAATATGCATCTGATTTTTGTTCACCAAAAATGAAGCTTTTTATTTTTAAATTATTTTCAATTGCGTAATATGCAACTAATCGAGAATCCATACCGCCACTTAAACCTATACCATAAATAGAATCATTTGTATTCAATCTCTTTATATTATTAATTGAATTTGTGAAAAGCTCGTCGAGTTTATCTATACAATTTTCTAAATTAATTTTAGAATTGATTGTAAATTTATAATCGTAATATTGAATTTTTTCTATTTGGTTTTTATTTAAATCAAATTTATAAATAGTACCAAGAGATACAAACTTAATTGATTTAATAAAAGTTTTTTCTAATAATGGATACTGAAAAAGAATAAATTCTACAATACTAAATTTATCTATATCTCCTAAAGAGAAATCTTTTGTATTTAAAATTTCATTAAAATTGTCAGAAACAATAAAACAATTATGTAAATGATAAAAAAATAAATCAAAATAACCATATTTATCGGTAAAAAAATAGATTTGACTTTCTTCAAAGTTATAATAAATTCCACAAAAATATCCTTTTAAATTATATAAAAAATCGATTCCTTCTTCAATAACTCTTTCAAGTATTTTTTCCTTATCAAAATTATTATCTGGATATAAAAAGCCTTCAAAGATTAATAAATGTGAACCTTCTTTAACATAATTCCCTTTAATGTAAATATCTTTTACTTTTTCTGAATTTTCTATGTTAAAATTTGAAATAATAAATGTCATTTTATAACTTTTTTTACTTTATGTATTGTACCTTTTAAATTTTTAATCAGTAAAGCTCGTTTTGTTCTTTCCCAATAAGTATATTTGTTTTTTCTGAAACGATTTATTATATAATTTACAATAGATTTTTTACTTTCGTTAATATAAGGTGGATAATGATAGTTCAAGTATTTCTTAAAGAAATCCTTATAATTTTTGTTTTCATATAGGCTCTTAAATCTTTTAGAGACTTTGAAGAATATATCTTCTGTATTCTTATCATAATCTAAAAAGAATGTTTTAGTATTAAATTTTAAACCAAAAAACTTTACTTTAGGAACCAAATCCTCATTTAATTCGAGTTTAACCATAATAGATCTATTATTATTATCAGACCATTCCTTGTAAAAACCTGATTTAGTATAATAAAAATTTGGAAAAAAATAATTTCCCAAGCTATAAAAGATATATTTATCTTTATATTTTTCAAAAGGTTGGATGATGTGTGGATGAGTCCCTATTATTAGATCAACTCCTAGATCTATTAGTTTATGAGCAATAATTCTCTGCTTAAATGAAGGTAAAATTATATATTCATAACCCCAATGAAGTAGAACAATTAAAAATTTATTCTTTAAATTAATACTCTTTATGATTTTTTCAATTTTATTCAAATTGTATTCCATAATTCCAATATTTTTTTCTGATGCAATTATTGAATTTACCCATTTTTTATGGGTAGAGAAATTTAGAAAAATAAATTTATTTTGTATAATTAATGGTCTTTTTGCATCTTGAATAAAACCTGCCCCTAAATGTTTAATCCCATATGAATTTAAATAATTAATCGAATTAATAAAACCATTCTTTCCAAAATCATTTATATGATTGTTGCCCAAACAGAAAATAGAACTGGGGAACAAATCTATATATGAATCAATGGTTCTTAAAGAACAATAGAAATGACTATCTTTATCTTGCCGAAGATCATCAGTTTTTCCAATATTATTTTCGAAATTGCTAATTATATAATTAGCTTCCTTTAACTGCTCAAATAGGCTTTTATTAAAATTGCCTTTATTTACTTTTTTTTTTAGAAAATCACCGCCTAACATCAAATCTCCAGTAAAAATGAACTTCAAAAATTCCACCTTAATTATCTTATTAAATTTTATCTATTATTGATAATATATTACTATAATTAAATAAATTTTATCAATCTTTATTCTAATTACCCTTTTTGCAAAAAAAACAATATATTTAAGAAATACTATTAATTAAAATTTAAATACAATAAATCTTGATAATAAATCAATAAGAATTAAATTATTAGTCAAATGAGTTTGAAAAAACCCAAGAAATTTCTATATATTATTCACACATTTCCTCCCATGATTAGCCCAGGTAGTATTCGGGCTTTTGAATTATCAAAAAGACTGATAAAGGAGAATATCAATCCGATAATTTTAACAAGACAAATTTTAAAGCAGAGTAATAAAGATTTTGGTTTTGTAAAGAAAATTCCCTCTTTATTAAAAATTCACCGTACTCCCGTTATATTAACACCAGATTCAGCAATAAAAAGTTTTTTACATTGGATTCCCCACGCCTATATTAGAGGTGTAAGCATAATAAAAAGAGAAAATGATATTAATTTTATTTATGCAACGCTCCCATCTTTTTATAGCTTAATTATTGGATATTTATTTAAGCAAAGATTTAAAATTCCCTTAATAATTGAATATAGAGACCCTTGGAATTATAATCCATATACAATCAATAAAAAACGGAGTATTCTATCAAAATTAAACATAGCTATTGAAAAAAAAGTTCTCAATTCAGCAGATTTAATAATAACAGTGAGTAATGAACTAAAATCTTTACTAATTTCTAAATTTTCTCAAGTTAAAAATAAACCAATCCATATTTTAGAAAGTGGATTAAATCTAATCCAATCTTTAGAACCTCAGAATATTGAGAGAGAAGAAATAATCTTTACCTTTACTGGGCTTTTGTATGATAAAAGATCAATCATGCCCCTTTTAAAAATCATATCTATGTTAAACTCCGAGAGTTTTTTCGAAAATATTAAATTTAAAATAAAGATTTTTGGAAAATATGATAAAATCTCGATTAATAACTTTTTAATAGAAAATAACATTTCTAATATAGTATTCTTAGGCGGATTTATCTCATATGAGAAAGTTTTAAGTGAGATCAAAAAAGCTAACTTAGCTTTACACATCGGAGAAGACTTAAATTATCCTACTTTAAGTTTTAAGGTATGGGAATATCTCAGTTTAAATAAAAAAATAGTATATTTAGGTCGGGAAGATTCTTATACATCTAAATTCTTACTGAATAATAATTTTGGTATTATAATCTCAATTGATAATTTATTGAAGGGTAAGAAAACTTTAAAATCATTGTTAGTTAGAATTAAAGAAAATAATTATAATTGTAATATTAAAAAGAATGATATTGAAAAATATACTTGGGATAATAGAGTTGATAAATTAAAAAAGATAATTGAAAAATATTTTTGAAAAATTAATGAATAACTAATTTAATAAATAAATGAGATATATTTATAAAGCAATTAAGGAATTGAGAGATCTTGTAAAACTCTCTCAGAATTACAAAGATTTTATTAAAAAGATCTTGAATTTAAATTTAGTATATAAAATCATCTCCTATTTTAAAGTAAGAAAATATAATGTCATTTTAAATAATTCAAATCATTCTGAGTATTTTTTTAAAAAATATTTGAGAAAGTATTATAACCAAACTGAAAATATTAAAAATATCTTTTATCTAAAATCAATTTATAAATTGAATTCTAAATATGAAAAGAAAGAGTTATTAATTGATATAATTAATACTGACTTCAGAGAATTTAAAAAAAGAGTAATTAAACAAGCAAATAATATATTAGATAATAAGTTTAAAATATTTGAAAAGAATCATAAATTTAATGATAAAATAGATTGGAATTTCTCATTTTTTCAAAATGAATATTGGCCTTTAATTGAATCATCGAAAATCAATTTTGAAACAAAGAAAACTATAAAAGATATCAAATATAATTGGGAATTTAACAGACATGATTTCTTCGTATCTTTAGGACTCGCATATTATCTAACTGAAGAGAAAAAGTATTCTGAAAAACTAAAATCCCTTTTTATAGATTGGATCGAAAAGAATCCTCCTCTTTATGGTCCTAACTGGATTAGTTGTCTAGAAATAGCTCTCCGAATAAACTCTTGGATAATCTCATTATACCTAATTGAAGATTCAGAGTTATTAAGTATTGATATTTTTAATAAAATATTCAAATCAATGTTTCAACAAGTATTTTTTTTAAGATATAATTTTAAAAAACGTTCTTTTAACCATACTATTGGAGAACAATTTGGAATTTTTGTATTCTCTCTTATTTTTAAAAAGATAAAAGTTTTAAAAGATTGGCATTCCAAATCACAATCACTATTTTTAAAACAAATTTCACGTCAAACTTTATCGGATGGTGTTCATATTGAGAAATCTTTGAATTATCATAGATTTGTTTTAGAATTTTTTTCCTTAATAATGATTATATCACCAAACATATTAAATCAATCTCAGAAAAGCTTAATTAACAAAATGTATTCTTTTTTGAGAGATACCATTAAACCTGATAGTTCAATCCCTTTAATTGGTGATTTTGATGATGGACACTTAATACCCTCAATCTTCTTTTATTCTTCAGAAAATCACAATCAATATAAAGAACTCCTCTCTTTAGGGAGCATTCTTTTTTCTAGGGGAGATTTAAAATTTATTTGTGAAGATTTTTCTCCAATGACTTTATTGTTTCTAGGTAAAAAAAGTTATGATATTTTTAAAAATATTAAAAAAAAAGCGCCTAATAAACTGATCCATTATTATAATGCCTCTCAATATTTTCTAGCAAAGAATAACTACACTAGAGATGGAAATTTCCTTTTATTTGATATGGCTGAATTTGGTCCAGGAAAAGGAGGACATGATCATCTTGATTTTACTAATATTATTTATTCATATAAGGGAAAACCAATTTTAATAGATTCGGGAACTTACAGATATAATGATACACTAAATATTCGAAATATCTTTCGAGGTTATAAAGCTCATAATGTATTAGAAATTGAAAATGAAAGCCTTATAAGAGGATTAAAAAATTTCGGTTGGGATGTAAGACCAACAATCTTAAAAAATGTAAAAGAATATCCAAATAAGATTAAATTGAAAGCAACTCATAATAGTTTTAGAAATTTCATTACTTCAAGAGAATTAATATTATTAAAAGATTTAAGTGAATTTGAATTAATTGATACTATTTTTTACAAGAAATTGAAAAATAAAGAATTTAAGATTAATATTTACTTTCATTTTTCCGAAAAAAATACTTTAAGAATTTTGGACAATCAAATCATAATTAATGATGAACTTGAATTAGTTTTAAAAGAAAATAAGAAAAAAAAATATCAAATTGTAGAAGATCAATTCCTACATTCCCCCAATTATGGAAATAAAAATCCAATACATCTCATAATATTTACTTTTTATCATAGATTTTCCCAGAATAAACCCTTTGAAGTTAAATTTAAAATGCAAGCTCTTAATCATCCATAATCCTTTTTTTTTATAAAATATTTTAATAATCAGTTGTTAAAAAAACAGAATTATAAAATTCATTATTGAGAATCTTCCTATGAAAAAAGTCTTTATTAATCCTTCAGGAAAAGTAATTTCAAAAGAAGTTAATCCACCATATTTAAAAACTCAAGGTTCTATAGTGAAAACAAGTTATGCATTAATTAGTACAGGTACAGAATTATCAAAAATAATTTCTACCAGAAATAGTAATCTTCCATTATTTAAACGTGTTTTAAGATCAAAAAGCTTTAGAAAAAGAGCCATTTCTGAGATTAGAAAAAGAAAAGTTAGAGATATTATTAAAATATTTATACGACTATTTAGAAAGAAAAATTATAAAAACATTTCTAAATCCACAATGAAAATGCCCTCTCTTGGTTATTGTTGCTCCGGTTCCGTAGAAAAAACTAATATATCTTCCCAGAATGTTAATGATATAGTTGCTTGTGCTGGCTCAAATCATGCGGAGCTAATTTTTTCACCTAAAAATCTTACTTGTAGAGTCCCTGAAAATGTGAGTCTGGAAGAAGCTAGCTTTACTACGTTAGGCGCTATTGCTTTACAGGGAGTACATCGAGCAAAAATAAATCAAGGAGAAAATGTAGGTGTAATTGGTACTGGTTTAATTGGATTAATAGTTGTTCAGTTAGTCAAATTATGTGGTGCTAAAGTATTCGCATTTGATTTATTAAATAAAAGATTAAATATAGCAAAGAAGTTAGGGGCTGATATTCTAATCAATCCAAAATATCATAATATAATAAATAAAATTAATGATTTAACAGATAGTCAAGGTTTAGATTCCATTATTGTTTGTGCTTCATCAAAATCCTCTGCTCCTCTAGATGATGCTGTTGATTTAATTCGAGATAAGGGGAGAATTGTTTTATTGGGTTTATTTCCCATAATCGTTAATCGAGAAAAATTGTATCTTAAGGAAGCAGATTTATTAATATCAAGATCTTATGGTGCTGGTAGATATGATCAATTTTATGAATATGAAGGAAATGATTATCCAAAAGAATATGTTCCTTGGACTGTGAAACGCAATATGAAATTTATTTTAAAAATGATTTCAGAAAAAAAATTAAATGTGAAATCTTTAATTTCAGAAATAATATCAGCCGATAATATCTCTCAAGCATATCAGAAATTAGAAAAAGATCCAGTTAATAATATCGCAGTATTAATAAATTTCTCAAATATAAAGAATCCATCAATAATTAAAAGTCAAATTTCAACTAGAAAGGATTCTAAATCAATAAAGATTGGATTAATTGGATGTGGTAAATTTGCTCAGAGTGCTCATCTTCCTCATTTAATTAGCAATACAAATTGTAAGATTAAGGCAATATGCACTCAGAGTAAGAACTCCGCAGAGATATGCAAAAATAAATATAATCCTGAATATATAACGACTAATTATAAAAAGATATTAAAAGACAATGAAATTGATGCAGTTTTTATTTATACTCGCCACGATACCCATGCAAAGTTTTCTATTGAAGCATTAGAAAATCAGAAAAACGTATATGTTGAAAAACCAATGGGTCTTAATCTAAAAGAATGCTTAAAAGTTAATCAAGTCGTTCAGGATACAGGCCTACATTATTTAATTGGTTTTAATCGACGTTATAGTCCCTTTATTAAGATTACTCGAGATCTGATCCAGAAAAGAAAAAATCCAATTATTTTGAATATTCGAGTTGCAAACCAATTTATTCCTGGAGAACATTGGATTTTTGATCCGAAAGTCGGAGGTGGACCTTTAATTGGAGAGATGTGCCATTTTACGGACTTAATTTTATTTTTAATTAATTCTAAACCTTTAAAAGTAAATGCGAATGGTGGATCAATGAGTCATAAAAATATACCCACATTTGATAGTTGTGTGGCAATGATCGAATTTAAAAATGGCTCAATTGCCAATCTCATCTATACTGACTTAAATGGCACTAATATGCCAAAGGAAAGGATAGAAATATATTCTGGGGAGTCTTCGATAATAATTGAAGATTTCCTAAATATGAAAGTCTCTGGTTTTGATTATGGAAATCTATTATTATCAAGCCAAGATAAAGGCCATAAGAACGAGATCAGTGAAATTATAAATGTATTGACAGGAAAACAAGAACCTATTGTAAATTCTAATGACGCAATAAAAGCAATGAAGTTATGTTTTGCAATAATAGAATCAATAAAAAATAAGAATATAATCTTTTTAAATGATGAATAACAAGAGTTTTGAAAACACACTAAAAGACAGAAATACTAATATTCAATCTAAAAAAATTAATATCCAAAATAAGTACTGCATTTTTTCCTCTATAAAAAAGGATGTACTTTTTTTAAAAGATAAAGAATTATGTCCTATTTTTGTTGCTGGTCTTGTGCTTGATTATGATAATGACGTCTTTGGGTTAAGAAAAAATGAACTGA
>JAEOTJ010000178.1 GCA_016839905.1 Promethearchaeota archaeon
AAAGAAGAATAAAGACTTAAGAAAATCAACTGAATTAAAGCAAGAATCCTAGTTAAATGGAGTATTTTTTAAACAAAGATTTAAAATAAATGCATTATGATATTACCTAACTTTCGAAGTTGAGTTAAGAGAAAAAACATATATAACTGTAAAACAATATCATCGAGATCCATATGTAGCAAAATTTGCATTAGATAGGGCGAGCGGAATTTGTGAATGCTGTAATAATTATGCACCATTTAAAAGAGCTAACCAAACACCTTATTTAGAAACCCACCATTTAAATCCCCTTGCTAAAGGTGGATTCGATGAAATAAATAATGTATGTGCCATATGTCCAAATTGCCATAGAGAGTTACATTCTGGTGAAAATCGTTTGATAAAAACTGAAAGACTCTTGAAGAAAATAAGTGAAATGAATAAACATTTATATCAAGAGAATTAGAGTTATATTACTTGTTGATATAAAATCTTTATTAAAATAATATTAATAAAAATTTTCGCTCAACCCGAGAGGTTTTTCCCTCATTTTTATATGTGTAAAGAAGAATAGGATTATTAGGAAATAACATGAATATCGTTTTTTAATTAAAATGTTAAATAAACCCGGTTCAAGCGCGACTCCAGGAGAGAAATCGTTTTACAATCGAATTGTACATGTAATTTCGTAAAGAGAGGACATAATTGGCTATGTAGATTTTCTTATTCTCCTTCTTCTTGAAAATTTTTCTGAATGAATTCATTTGGATATTCTAATGCATTGAAAAATAGAGGTGTTCCAGAGAACGATAAGGGAGAAATAGGTCCAATTGTCATGAACGGATATTCTCTTTTACCCAGACCACTTTGCGGATCCTTAAAATTTTGATATAATCTTATTGCTTCTTTAGCGCCCCCTATAATTTCTTGTAATGCTCGTCTTTCAATTCCCCAAGCAAGACCGAAGCCAAAAACAAAAATTCTTATTTGATTAATTATTTCTCTATGAAGGCTCGAAAGAGTCTGACTTATAAACATCCATCCTAAACCATATTTACGTGTTGTTCGGATAGCATCAATAAAGAGACGTCTAATTCTTTTATAGTTCTCATTTTCCACTACTCCTCCTGGTGCTAATCTATGAGCCTCATCGACAACTACTAAAGTGTTTAGATTTCCTCCTTGTTTATATTTATTTTCTGCCTGTATCGTAATTTTACTAAGAAATTGTTGAATTGCTAATAGTTGAATTTCATCATTCCAAGTGATATTTTTAGGCTTTTCTCTTGAGGATAAATCTATAATAACTAATGGATTTCCTTCTGATGCTTTCTCAAACAAGGTCGATAATCTGACACTATCTTTAGCTCTATTATAACTAAACAAATTGGTAATACCTGCCCATATCTTATACATGCTATCTTCATTTAGTGAAAGCCATACACTCTTGACACGTTCTCTCGGTTCTTTTGTGAAGATTATTCTGTTTAGAAATTGTTCATCTGGGATTAAACTCCATACTAATTTAAATGCATCTCTTCTATAATAATCCCATGGTTTAAATCCATTAAAGACTTCTGTTTTAGTATTAAGAATTCTAATAATTTCATCTACAAAACGAGGCCAATGTTCCTCATAATAGATTTTTAATTTATTAAAGAAACCTGAGGCAATTAATAAATCTTTAAATAAACTATCGGAATAATCAAGAACTAAATTTTGTAAGGTGTAGATTTTTATTTGCCTATCTATTTTCGTCTCAATTATTCGTTTTAATTTTTCATTTGAAGAAAATTCAAGAGAAAATTCCCCTTGTGGATCTAAAATAAATATGGACATGTTCTTATGTCTTGTATAACCACTCACAATCATTTTTATAAAATTAAAATGCTTTTTGATGATGATAATCCCAGATTAGACCTAACGGAATGCAGGAGAAGAATCGAATATATATGACTCCCAAAATATGGAAGTTCACGTAAAAATTTTAATGAACCGGATAAGGCGAGTTTTTTTTGATAAAGTCATATAAAAATCATGAGTAGTATTCATAATATAGAATAAGAAATAATTGTGTAAAATATGGGCCAAATTGAAAAAAAATTAAGCGTGAAAGGAGATAAGGACAAGAAAGATGTAAATATTCTTTTTGACTCTGGAGCCACGCATTCTGTCATTCGAAAGGACATCGCTGAAGAATTATTTTCGATTAATCGTTTTACCGAACCTGAAGAAGTAGGAACTGCCAAAAAAGGCGGAAGAATGCAGTCTATTGGAACAGTTGCATTTCATACAAGACTAGACAATTGTGAAATAACCGATCAAGCACTGGTCGTGGATGAGTTGAGAAGCGAAATGATTATCGGGGCATCAACGCTCCAAAAATATGAAATTAAAATGCTTTTTGATGGTGATAATCCCAGATTAGACCTAACGGAATGCAGGAGAAGAATCGAATATATATAACTCCCCAAAACGTGGAAGTTCACGTAAAAAGTTTATGTAAAAATATTATACAAAAAGCAATAAACAATCCAAAAATATTTGATCAATTTTAATGACTTATCCTTTTATCATTCGATTCCATGTTTATTTTTTTAAATTTCATTTATTCCATCATTTTTTTCTTTAATTCTGCTAATTCTTTAAGGATTTCTTCTATATTTCCAATATTATTATCGAAAGTCATTGGGGACTCAATTATTTTCATTTCGTTCCTTATAGCTTCTCTAATGAATCCCGTTAGACTCGTAATTTTATGTTCTTTTAAGAAAGTTCTTAATTCTTTATCCTGCTCTTCAGTAAAATAAACTACGATTCTAACTTTCTTGGAATTATCATTACTTTTAGGTCTTCCGGTAGGTTTTTTATCATTCATTATTTAGATCCTCATCTTCAAATTTTTAATTTATTTTTAAAAATTTCAAATTTTTCTTCTAATTTATCAACTTTTTTAATGTATTCTATTAATGTTTTCTGACTTTCAGTTAATTGTTCCAATAAGTTTTGCCCTGTATATATAAGTCTGCTAATTTTTTTATAAGTTTCCAAATCTATATCAATCGTATCCATTATCTCATAGGTTCTTTGGGTTAATTGTACAAATTTTCCGACTTCTAATTTTTCTTTATTGATATTTCTTCCCGCATTTACAACATAAAAGGTTCCTGTTGAACTTCTAACCGCATATCTACCTTTAGATTCATCAATAACTGCAATAATTATGGCTCCAATTAAAGGAGGTTCTCTTAATCTATCTATTTCATTTCTTGAACCATGAAGTTCATCTTCTAGTCTTAATCTTTCTGCTTCAAGAAGTTGTTTTTCAATCTCTAAATTCCTAATCCTTTTTTCAAGGTGCCTTGTATAAAATATTAAAGGCTCTCCATCTTTTATGTCCTTATCTTTTTTTTTTCCTTTTTTTGACAATAAAATTACCACTTTTTAATTTTTCTTAATTTGTTTTTTTAGGTTATATCGTTCATTATTTAATAAATATTTAAGAAGTAAAAATAAAAAAAATCTACCCTAACTTATAAGTTAGCTTTCCGCCAGAACTTTTTTTAATTGTTGATACTTTCACCTTTTGAGCATGGAACCTGACTTCTTTGTGATCCTTTACAAGGTACTCGTT
>JAEOTJ010000179.1 GCA_016839905.1 Promethearchaeota archaeon
AAATATTGAGCATCTTCGATGATTGTTATATGACTAATTCCTTTATAATCATGAGCACCTCTTGTTAAATTTTTATCCCATAAATATTTCAAAATCATATTTAAGAAAAAAAGAGCATCTTCTTTTTAGGAAATTATCATATCATAACCAAAAAAAAGAGGAGTAAAGCTAAAAGAATTTTTTAGACCGACGTAAATCCAATGAATTAATGATTTTTACACATTCCAATATTCTAGTTCAATAAAGCTTTGAGTTTCCTCTTGAGTTCACCTAATTTACATTCTAATCACAATTTTTGTACACCTTCTCTTAGTTTTATATATTTTTAAGATTTGTTTCCATTTCCTCTCATACAAATTAATATTTATTCCATTTCAGGTTTTTTTAAAGAAAAAAATAAATCTAATTAAAGTAGAATACTCCTTCTCCAAAGAGATTAGAGGAAAATTTATAAGAGAGTAAGAGAATTAATATATTAAATAAATCTCTTAATAATAAAAAATATCGACAAAATACATAGAAAAACGAAAAGAAAAATTCAAGCAATCAATATACTATAAAAGATATAATTAACAAATAAGTCATATATGATGTGTTATCAACAATTGAATAATGGATTTTAAATCGATATGAATGATTGTATTTTATTAATCTAGAAGTGTCTCAGAATTAAAATTTTTATTTATATTATTAAGTTATTAATAAATATTAAAAAAGTGTGAAAAATGGCTAAAAAATGTCCAAAATGTGAAAATAATACCCTAGACTATAAAGCTTCCTTTAACCTTTGGAAATGTGTAAGAGCAGATTGTGGTTATCAAAAAAGAAAGGAAGAACATGAAACCAATTCTCATATTATTTCGGTTTTTGATTAACTTTCTACTCTTTTCTGCATTTTTTTTTTAAAATCTCTTTCTTTTTTAAATAACTTATTATAAGCTTGAGCTTTTACACCCTCAAACATTGTTATTTTTACTCCTGCCTCTTTTAATAATTGTTCTGCCATTTTAACGGGATAAGGTTCAACAAATACAATTCTTTTTATCCCTACATTAATAATCATTTTCGCACACATTAAACAAGGAAAAGTAGTTGTATAAAGAATAGAATTTTCAAAATCATTATAATTATTTTTTAATGCTCTAAATATAACATCCTCTTCCGCATGAATTGATCTACATAAATCCAACATTTTAATTGCAGTTATTATCTGTCTATTAATTTCAAAATCACATTCTGTATTTTCACATACTTCTGGTATATGCAATTCCTCACCACATGCTAAACAACTTTTAAAATCTTCAGCAAACTTTTTTCTCTGCATATCTCTATAACAATCGTGATTTTCAATCCAACAAGTCTGTGATTCCTCATTAGGAATTCTATTAAATCCTTTTGATATTATTTTTTTTCCATCTCCATCAATAATAACTGCTCCAACTTGACGTTTAATGCATTCAGATACAAGACTTACAGAATAAGCATGATTCATATTTATTTCCTGCTCAAGAGGTATTTCCGAACCCGGTATTTCAATTAATCCTATTAATTTTTTTAAATTTCTTAAAATATCTTTTCTAATTGCATTATTTAATAAATCATTATTCTTAATTATAAAATCTGCTTGTTCCATACATGCTGAAACTTGTTGTCCATAATCCCAAACCTCTCCCTTATCTCTTTTTTCCGCCCTCTCAATAATTTCATAAGGAATATCGCTATGCTGTTTTTTTAAACGGTTTTCTCTTATTTCAGAATCCGCATAAACTCCAATCAAATAAAAATTTGGAAATTTATTTCTTAAAAAATAAACTTCTCCACAATTTCTAATACTATCAATAACAAGTTTTTTTGATTTTTCTAATCCAGGATGTAACTCAAAAAGCTTTTCAGCCCAATATCCATAATTATCCGTTTCTTTTCTTAATTTATTACCATAATTTTGATAATCTAATATATTTGGTTTACTATTTCTTCCACTTTCTTTAAAATTTTTATCAACTTCTTCCTTAATATGTTCAGATAAAGAATGATAAGTAAATTCCATTTCTTTTTCAAAAAAATCTTTACCAATTATACTACAACCACTCCCTATTGAACCAGTAAGTCCAATTATAATTTGATTTTCCAAAGATTTTCACCTTTTATAATAATTTAATATGTTCTTCTAAGGTATTAATTCTAAAAACTTCATTTTTTTAAAAATGCTATAAAAATTATTTGTTCATTCTTTATTAAATCTAATTATTAATAGACGAATGTTTTTTATACAAATGATATATTAATAGACGAATGTTCAATAAATAAATAAAAAAAATTGAAAAAAATTTATTATGAAGTAAAATACATGTTTATAATTTTTAAAAAGATAATATTAATTTCTGAAAATAGAATAATCTTATCCATTAACTTTAATAAATTTGGCAGGGGGGCGGAGCATTCATTTCAAATCAAAAAATGTACATCTATAAAAAAACAAAATGTTAAAGCTTATTATAGAAGAAAACCAAAAAAAAAGAGATAACTCAATTTATTGAATCTTTAATACATTCAAAGAATTGTTTAGCTATTTCATTAAAATCTTTGTTATTAATTAAGTTATCTGCTTCTACTCCTTTATCAATAGAAATCTTACATTGAGGGAGATCCCCCATAAGACTAAGTTCAAAGGAACACATTTTGTCTAATCTATGTCGTACTAAAATATGCATTGGATTTCTTGTATATAGAGGAGGAGATATTACAAATGCATTATTAGAACTAAATAATATACAATATTGATTCCAATGAGCAAAAAGTCTTTTAAAGTTTCCATTTAAAATTAAATCTTGAAATTCTTCAAATTTATTTGGGTATTTTCTTTTAGGTTTTGCTTTAACAATAAATTCAATATTTTCTTCATATCTTAGACTTGTTTTTAATTGGTTAAATATTGCATTAGAATAAGATTTTAAAAGGTCTTGATTATCACGGTTAATGTATGTATTATGAGCAATAGCATTCCTGATTTGATATAATTCATCAAGTTTTCCTTTAATCCAAGTTTCATCTGGAAAATACTTTTTAAATAGTTCCCAATTTTCATTATTATTTATTATAGCTCTCAAATCTTTAAAATCAGTATAATATAGGTCATAATCAGGTCTAAATGAAAGCCATTTATTTTTTTGATGTTGTGATTTTCTATCTTCAATTATTTTCTGAATTTTTGGATTTATTTTTAATTTATCTCCACCAATTTTTTCTATAAAAAGTCTAAGAAAATTTTCAAGAATATATAAATTATAATAACCTTTTGTCATTTCATTTCCTTTTTGTGCTAAATCTTCTGGAAATTCAAAATCTGAAATTTTTTGGTTCATATTTTTACCTCTAAAGCATATTAATTACTTTTTATTTTCTCTTAATTCATCCATTACTTTTTTGATTTTAAAAGTGACCTTACCATGTAGTAATTTTTTTGATTTTTTTATAATTCCAGTTTCTTTATATGTTTCCTGTAAAAATTTTAAAAATTCTATTAGGGTATTTTCATTTGATTTTGGAAGTATATCTTCTTCAAAAAATATGAATTGATTTTTACTTATGGGTTTTTTAGTGGTATCTGTTATGTACATTCCTTTTAAAAACAAAATGAGATTCCAACTTTCATTATCAAGCCGAATTTCAAAATATTGAACATCTCTCTCAACTATAGCAGTTTTTTTAATTACTGGAAATTCTTCAGATACAAAAGATAAATCATCCTCATAAACATCACGTGCCCTGTAGTGTTCATTATACATCATGCTTAACTTTTCTAAAATTAATTCTTTACCCATTCTTTGTAGTAATATCATTGCCCTCATTCTTGCCTTTAATGGATGTTCTAACATTGTTAGACTATTAAAAAAATCAATAAAGAGTTGATTAATCCTTTTTTTTTCCCTTCTCTGAATTAACCAATCCCTTATAACCGTGGCAAAAATACCTAGAGTAAAAGTTATTACTACAATTAGAATATTAAAAATATTATCCATTAATTTATCTTCTGTCATGATTTCCCTAATTTCTAATATATACTTATTTATTAAGAATGTTTTAATTGCAATCTTTTTTAAAGTAGGTATTTGTCTTTTAATAATAATATTTTATTAGGTTATAATTTCATTAATGATATATAATGAAATCAATGGAGTAAAAGAAAATGGAAGAAGATTTAAAATTTAATATTGAACGAGCAGAAGGAATAGTTAGGCTTTATGAGAATGAAAGTAGACATTTTCTAGAGTTGAATCTTGCATTGATAAGTATTTATTTTATAATCTATGGATTACTTCTACCAATATTTAATAATTGGGGTAAAGTGTTGATTACTATTTCTTTAATCGCTTACTCTATTTCGGTTATAGCGAATATAATCAATCATTTAATAAAAAATGATACACATAAAAAATATAACATAACACCAACTCTTTGTTTTAAAGGTCAATGTGAAAGATATATAGATTGCATAGATGAGAAAACAAAATTTGTTCTAGATTATAAAAATCAGCTTAAGAATTTACTTAAATATCAAAAGAATTATTTTAAGAGGGCAGAAAAGGGGCGAATAATAACCTTAATTGGTTTAATAATATTAATAGGAGGAATCTCTTTAAGCATAATAATAAATATCATTGGGATTGCTAATGGAATCCCTAACTCAAGTCTTTAAATAGGACACTCAACCCTAGTCATTTTTGCGTTTAGAGAAATAATGGCATGAAGGTGGTAAATCCCGTCATTATGCAGGTTATTAATCCGACTATCATCATCTTATATGAGGTAATGTGACTTTTATTCGTTGTAATTATGATGAATCGCATTCCTATTACCAGAAGAATGAATCCCGAATAGGAAACATAACCTATGATGTTAAATATAAATCTCTCAATTGGATCTTCTGATAAATAGGAAGTGGGCAATATATCTATATCGACAAAACCTGCCATTTCTGGGTTTAAATTAAACGCATCTATAATGGCAAATAAAAACTGATCGGGTATCGGTTCTAAAATGAACATCAATATGTAAATGGTATAATTTAACAAGATTCCTATTCCAAACGTGATATAAATCAATCCCAATATGACATTCGGTTCTTTTAATTTTTTACTCATTTCTTCTTCCTCATGCTCCGAAAGATCAGTTTTTTTCAACCGAATGGTTCTAAACCATCCTCTCCACTTGGTGATGTCCAAGATTCCTATTATGATTAATATCCCCGCGAGTAAAAATTTCAAGTTGATGTAAATGGCTCCCATGATGGCATTTGCCAAGTTCATTACTTTTGGAGAAAAAAAATCGGGTAGTTGGATTGTCATGCTTACATCCTCCGTACGATGGATTTCTTCTTTTCTGTCTTTTCATCGACGTTTTTAATATATTCGTTTATAAAATTTTTTAATTCTTTTAAGCCCTTGCAATCATCACAATAATCCTCTCCTGGAGCTATATTTTCTCCGCATGTCCAACAAGAATTGGGGATTTTCATGGGTTCAGTTTCCTCTTTTTCAGAAGGCATGATTTCATTCGGAACGATGATTTCTTCCTTTTCAGGGCGTCTTTTAGTTTCACGTATTTTTTGCATGATGACCCTATTATTCTCGTAAATTTCTTCCAAGCTTAACCATTTTCTCTCTATGAGGGGCACTTTCATAAGGAAAGATTTCCCTATCCTGTTTATCCTCACCAAGCAAGTTCCCATTTTTAACAATCCCAAGAATTCTCCTTCAAAATCTTTCATGTTCAATAATTCCGCCAATAATCCTTTCTGGATGCTCTCTTGAAAAGAAATGAATACTCCGCAATTCGATAATATCTCCATGCTCAAGTTCGGGCGTGTCGAAAGCGAAATCAAGCATTCTCCAGTTCCCCTCTGTAATGAGGCGATATCTTCCAAGTAGGAGGTTATTTTTTGCATTCGGGTAACTTTTTCAGTTCCAAAATATTGGGCATCTTCTATGACGGATATGTGCTTTATTCCCGAATAATTTTTACTCCCGAATGAGATGTTTTTATCCCATAAATATTTCAATAACACGTTCAGAAAAAACAAGCAATCTTCTTTTGTCCCTCCTAATTCCGTTATTCCCGATAAATCTATTAACACGTTGTACTTGAATATATCTTCCACGTCCAATCCTCTGTTTTGATCGTAAATGTGTCCTAACTTGCCCACGGAATAGCGCCTTATCCTGTTTAAGACTGCTTGTAGGGTGAATTGAATTCCGTTAAAATTATTCCTCCATTCCGTCTCATTTAATCTCTTCGCAATTTCTCTAAATCCCTCCCATGACCTTTTATCCGGTCTCTTGCATGCTTCTTGTATTACTCTTACAAACACGGTTTCCATTTGAGGGGAATAATCCGTTCCCTCCCATGCCCCTCCGCTCTTAAATATTTCATATATTCTCTCCGCATGAACTTCTGGATTTGCATTTAAGGGATCAAATATGTTAATTGAAAAGTTATACCCCACTCTCAAGATCAAGAGATCATCCACTTCTCCCTGTAAGTTGTGATATTCTCCCTTGAATTCTATGAGCAAGAAAGGTATGTCATGTTTTCTTTTAATGTTTATTATGAAATATTGCAACCAATTGCTCTTTCCGCTTCCCGTTGTTCCCGTTATGAACGCGTGTTGGCTTAAATCTTTTAAACTCAAGTAAAACGGATATTTTTCTTTATCTTTATTTAAAATTTTCCCGATCTGAATGGTTCCCTCTAAACTCATTCTTTTTGAGGGATAATTCAGTCTTATTTCATGCCTTTTATAGCTTATGAAATGTCTTGCCTTTAACATCAGAATCATGGAAATTATAATTATTAGTTGATTAAAGGTTATGAAAAGTGAAGCCATCACTTTACTTTGGATCATTTCTCCTTTTAATAATCCTTTCATGATGTAATCAATGAGCAATGAACTGAAAATGAGCAAGATGATCATGAAAGATGCTAAATAAACGGTTAAAAAGAAATTTTCGAGTAGCCTTCTTCTTTCTCGCTCTAATGTCTTGCCATAACGTTTATTCTTGTATTCATATATTATTATGGCTTCAATTAAGCCGATTACATTCATTATTAATAGTAATATTTCTAACATGCTTTCCCGTCTTTATATTATTTTATTTTTTTTTAATGTCCATTTCTCTATCATGAATGCTTGGTTTCTTTGTCAAAAAAACTCAAATCATGGGTATCGGTCACATTCTTTTATCTATATTGACATTTTAAAAGATCTACATTTTATGGCGCAATGAATTCCTTTACTTGGGAAAAATAAAAAAAGAAGGGTAGCTACAATATTCAGTGATTTTTTTTTTAAAGAAATTTTTAGAAATATATGAATGATGAAAAAATAAAAAAAAAAAACACTTATCCGACAATTAATAGCGTGTGTTGGAATGAACGTGATGGTTGTCTTTTCCATTGCATATCTAATAAATTTGTATATATATGATATAAATAATCCACTACCAGCAAATGCCCCGCATGACATTGATTATATTATTTTTTTAACTGTTTTAACAACAACATGTGTCATTGGATTTTTGTCGTATTATGTAGTAGAAATCATTTATTTGATTATTTATTTAAGACAAAAGCGATGTGAAAAATGTGAATGCTTAAACCGAAAAAAGGCTCTCTATTGTGATAAATGTGGAGATAAACTTGAAAAAGAATAATAGTATAATTTTGTATTATCATTGAATTTTGCATCTACCCAAAAAGAATGAAGAAAGAAAAAAAAAAGAAGTTAGAAATATAAAATTCATGCCTTGGCTTTTCTTGTATTATAGCCATTTTTCTGGTTCGTGCTTTCATAATGGTTGATGTAGTGATCTTCGAGCTGTAAGAGTTGTTTCATTGCCTGCTTGTAGTTTTCTCCCTTTTCCCTCCAGAAATATGGATCGTATAAATCTATACCATGAGTTTCTAAGGTATCAAGCACCGTGAAGTAAAACGAATCTGTTCCGTGTTTTGCGATCTTCCGGATGAATCGTTCCGCATTAATGATCTTTTCTGGATTGCGTTGTTGCTTGAGTTTAAGTTGTCGTCCCTTGTTCACGTGTTGGCTAAATCTATCTTGTGAAGTCCAATTTCTTGACCTGCGGTTTTTAGTAACTTGTTGGGAAATTGTTTTTCCGATGTAGACTTTTCCGTTTTTCATGCAAATTATCAAGTATATGTATCCAAATGTATTTTCGGAATGGTCTTCTGGATGACACTTGCCCACGAGTTTTTCTATTTTACCGCAGATTTCCAAATCTTCGCAATTAGAACATTTCATGTCATTTACACCCCTTTTTAGGTCGATTTCCATTAGTTGTGTCATTTTTTTTCATCTTTTTTCATCCCTCCTTCATTCTTTTAAATTTAATAAATTTCCTCATACCTTTTTTTATAGGATTTTTGTAAAGTTTATTTCAACCCGTTTTTGTAAGGATTTTGGTAAAGTCATTAAGAAAATGATCGTGAAAGTCTTGCTCGTATTTCTCCTTAATGCTCCTTGCATCTTTTCTCAGTCTTTCTAGTTGCCTTAATTGATGATGATAAATTATTCTTCTCCTTCCATTCTTGTCCCTTGTTTTTTCTCTTAATAGCTTTAATTTACTTCCGTGTATCCATCCCCATATGGAATACGCGGGGTAAATTTTTCCGTCTTGCTTCCTCCACAAGGTTGCTTTTCGTAGCATGTAATAAAGGGTGTGAAATGTTTCGGTTCTTTTTCCGTGATTTACATAAATCATGTTGGGAAATTGAGATCTGAACTCATTGGTGTTCATTAAATAGCCGTATCCCAAGATATGAAAATGGGGGTTTATGACGCGCTCAATGATGGGAATTTCACAGTTACATTCACGGGATTTTTTATTACATCCCCGGCAACATTCGGATCGCAAGTGAAATACGATCACTCCCGCCATGAGTCCCATTTTTTTTAATGTGGGATATAACGTCCTGCTCTTGAATTTTAAAAAATCGTTGTAGGCTTTTAGGTGTTCGAGCATTACTTCTTTCTTGATTAGCATGCTAAAGTGAACCATTTTGGGTAAAAAAATGAAGTGTTGCCTCGCTTTTTCTTTTAGATTGATCAATCTATGACCTATTTTTTTTGCCCGCCTTGAACACGCGGAAATAAAGCACGCCGAACAGTCCAATTTATTACAATGCAAGTACTTGTTCCTGTTCCATACTCTTGTATTGCAATACTCGTTATATCGTCCGTCGTATTGGGTTTTTTCATAATTTCCCGATCCGACTTCTATCCATGATGCAAGGCGTTCAAATTCAGCTTGGGCAGTTTTATAGCTTTTTTCTACGGTTGTCTTGCTTAACCTTAGAATTTGGTTTCCATTGCTTGCTTTCGACATTTATTTTTTACCCCACTTTTTTAGAACTATATGAAAAAAATCATATTTAAACTCCCCCAGTTTTTCATTTGGGGTGCGTTTTGTAATACAATTCTAATAAACGTGGTATGATTCCCCGATTTGTAGTACTTTTTGGCTAAGCACTTGCTTTAATTGTAATACTATTCAAGAAAATGAAAAAAAAAAGGTGAAAAAATATAAAATCTAGTAATAGCATTTATAATAATATGACAAAATCGTATTTAGATAATAATCATTAAAATCCAAAAAATGTCAAAAGTGAAACTTAAATTAATTAAAAAATCCTTGATAATCTTTTTAATCATTTTCCCCTCATATCTTCTTGGAGCCTTGGGTCTCATCATATATTACTTGATTCCACAATTACCCATGACGACATTTGGATATCCGATGTATATAGAGAACGCTTCATTTAGACATTATAGGGTTCACAATCCTAAAATTCATTTTGGAAATAATAATGAAATCTACATTTCCTTTGAAGAGTATGGTAAAACTTACGAAGGAATAAAAGTATATGCGAGTAATGATGATGGAAATACGTGGAAAGATATTTCACCTCCCTCAGTTGCGAATGATAATAACGATATAACGACATCTTATTCAAAATATGATATAACGGTAAGTAAAAAAGGAGAAATATCAATAATCTATAGTCTTTCAATGACAAAATGGAAGAGTAAAGATGTGGGTTCTCAAATTAAAAATGATAATATATATTTCATTAAAAAATTGAATAATAATTCTTGGACATCACCTAAAATACTTACTAATAATCATTATGCATTTTTTACACACACCTTCATTAACGATACGGCTATTATTATGTCTTATGATTTAAGACTCCCCGATAGAACGTTTTTTATGATAAGCAATGATCTTGGAGATACATGGAAGAATCAATCCAGTTTTCTTGATTTATCTACAAGGAAATTAATACATCAAGAAAACCAAATCTTATTCTTAAAATATTTGGATTGTGATGATAGAGGAATTAAATTAATGAAAAGCGATGATTTAGGATTGTCATGGGTTAAAATAAATACCAGTATCTTAGTTAATAGTGATACTTTAACCTTTAATCCAAAAGACAAAAAATTATATGATATTTTTATAGAGAAAAATCGAATAAAAATGATTTATAGTGAAGATAATGGAACCACCTGGGAATATTGGGATCCTGAGGATCTAAAGAATCATCCTCCGGTATATGGTGCTTATATTGGTGGAATTTCTCTCGACTTTTCTTCAGATGGCAAATGCATGATCGCTTATGATTGTTATTATGCTTATTTATTTTGGACTTATAATGGAATCAATTATTTTATAATAGGGGAAGATATCTGGTTTGAAAAGAATATTTCATTCTTTACACGGTTATTTCTGATGACAATGATGATAGGATTGATAATTTTTCTTATATTGTCCATTACAATTAGTTTAGTGTTTAATCATTTAAAGGGAATTAATCCCAAGAAAAAAGATAAGATTAAACAATTATTACATCCTGAAGTATATACCAAGGAGGAGCTTCTTGATCTCCCAATCCCAAAGAAAATATATATTTTTCAGGGATGTGCATTAATCCTTATTTTATATTTATATCAGATCATGATTTTATTAAAATATGGAATGATTTAGAATTAAAGCATCACTGACCTAACCTAAATGCATGTTCCTTCAATCTAATATTATATCTATTTCTTGAAAAGGAAATAGGAATTCATCGAGCAAGCTCTTGATCAAATATAAAGGAAACTTGTCATAAGATCCATTAATTTTTATCAATAAATCTCTAAACTCAGAATCATAATCCTCTTCTATCTCTGTTTTCTGAACATTAACTTAAGTAAATTTCTTATTCTTCCTTGAAATTTTCTTCCATTTCCTTTACAAAGTTTTTGAGATCTTGCAGGGCATCATCTTCAGTTTCTCTTTCCTCCTTTTCTTCTAACCTTGGTCTTTTTTTTTCCAACACCATTTCTCCTACTTTTTTTAAGGTCTCTTCTTGAGGCACTAATTTGATGTCGTAATGATTCGGGTACTTGTCGATCAATTTCTCGATCAATTTCTTGATGTGGAGCCTGAACCATGCCCGCTTCTTGCTGTCTTCTGGAAGTCTAATCGAGGTTACCCTTGACTTTTCCTTTCCGAATAACCTTTCGCGTGCCATTTTGAATCATTAATCATCTATTATCATCCACCTTTATATTATACTACAATTTTTCAAAAAAAAAATGACGCCCGAACATGATTTCTTTCTTTCTTTCTCTTTCTCTTTTTTACTCTTTCTTTCTCATGATTGGTTCATTAAGGTTCGGAAAGGGCGATCCGAGACGGGGGTTGAAAAAGAAATTGGCTTGTTTAGTCCTCCGTGCCCATTGAATTGGATTCAAGGAAAGTATTACGATTCGACCCGAATGTATCGCGATTTTTTTAAAAATGTAGTACGATTCTTTTAAAATATACTACGATTTTTAAATAATTACTTGAAAAATTTTTTTAGATTTTTCAGAAAGTCTTCACACTTAGACTTCTGTAATTTTTTAATGCTTCTTGGCAAGTATAACCGAGAGAATAATGACTATTCCAAACAATAGGATTGATCCATAAAATGCAATCAATAAGGATAAATCTAGATCGGGAATCACTTCTTCTTGAGTTACATCATCGTAACCATCATCCTCTTCCTCCTTATAAATATCTACATTTGAGGGATTCTTTACAACGCAAGCATCCCCCCATCCATCAGTAAAGCTAAAAGTATGTCCTGTAATATAAGTGTTTCCAGAGTCATCTAGAGCAATACCATATCCACCATCATGGTTGACTCCGCCCCATGTGACGATCCGTATAGGATTCCCATGACTATTGAATTTTGCAACGTATGCATCACCATGACTTGACCCAAAGCTATAAGTATATCCTGTAATGTAAATATTTCCCAAACCATCTAAAATAATATCCTTTCCTTGGTCATCATCACTTCCACCCCAGGTGATGTTCATTACAGAATTCCCCGAACTGTTAAATTTTGCGATGAACGCATCAGCCTCTCCCGCTCCAAAACTTTCAGTATATCCTGTAATATAAATATTTCCCGAATCATTTAAAGCAATACTCTCTCCATAATCTTGATCGTTGCCACCCCAAGTGATGTTCATTATTGAATCCCCTGAACTATTGAATTTTGCGATGAAAGCATCCCCCCACCATGTACCATAATCAGTTAATCCAGTAATGTAAATATTTCCCGAATCATCCAATGCAATTCCCTCACCCCAATCTTTATCGCTACCGCCCCAGGTGATGTTCATTAAGGAATTTCCCGAACTATCAAATTTCGCGATGAAAGCATCTTCCTCTCCCGCTCCAAAGCTACTAGTCGATCCTGTAATGTATATATTCCCCGAAACATCAAGTATAATGCCACTTGCACCTTCAATATCGCTACCGCCCCAGGTAATGTTCATTACGGAATTTCCCGAACTATCAAATTTCGCGATGAAAGCATCTACCTCTCCCGCACCAAAATTATAAGTCACTCCCGTAATGTAGATATTTCCCAAATCATCTAATATAATATCATTTCCATAATCATAATCGCTGCCACCCCAGGTGATATTCCATTGTTGAATCCCCGAACTGTTAAATTTTACAATGAACGCATCATATTCCCCCTCCCCAAAGCTCCTAGTCTCTCCTGTAATGTAAATATTTCCCGACCCATCTAATGCAATGCTAAATGCTTTATCCCAAACACTACCACCCCAAATGCTATAAAAATCTGAATCATCATAGTGTGTTGATGTTCTCATATCCAATGGCTGTTTTATTTCATTTAAAATCGTACCGACCGAATTCCAAGTAATTGAAGCAAGAATGCCCGAACAGAGTGCGAGTATGAAGCTAAAAACCAATCCATTTTTTAGCCTTTTCATTTCTTTTCCCTTTTTGGTTTATAGTTTATTATTAAGACACATAGGTATTTAAATGTTCATTCAAAAAAATTCTATAAATAGAATGCATGTAGTACAACAATTTTTCAAAAAAAAAATTACGCCCGAACATGATTTCTTTCTTTCTTTCTCTTTCTCTTTTTTACTCTTTCTTTCTCATGATTGGTTCATTAAGGTTCGGAAAGGGCGATCCGAGACGGGGGTTGAAAAAGAAATTGGTTTGTTTAGTCCTCCGTGCCCATTGAATTAGATCCAATAAACGTACCACGATTTAATTCAAATGTACCACGATTCCTTGCAAATGTACTACGATTCCATGCAAATGTACTACGATTTGAATTAAAAGATTTAAAAGTAGTACGATTGTTAAGGAATTTCTTGAAGTGAAAATCTTTTTTGAAGTGAAATTTTTTTTTAAGAATTGTATTATATTATTATTATTAGAAAGTTATTGAAAAATATTAATTATAAAAAATTATAGCATGATTGTTGTTGTTCATTTATTTTTTTATCAAATAATTTTAAAAATGGCACCATATTTCGTGAAATTTTTTGAACGTGATCTCTCATGGGAAAGGATGGAAAGGATGGAAAGGATATCTATAGATATGGATTAAAAGGACCACTTGATAAAGAGGTTCTGAATTTTTTAACGTCTTTAAAAGAAGATGCATGGATTGCAGAAGAAGATATTATAGGTACCGAAGTTCATAATATCATGTTACATGAACAAAATATTTTAACCAAAAATGAAATAAAAATGATCTTAAATGCACTTGAAAAAATTAAAGATAAAATCCTAAATAAACAATTTAAATTAGATGATAATTTTGAAGATATACATCCTCTCATTGAAAAACTTATAATTGATGAAATTGGACTCGAAATAGGTGGAAAAATTCACACGGGCAGATCAAGAAATGATCAAGTGTCCGTAGATATTAGGTTAAAAATACGAAATGAATTAAATTATGTTTCTAAAACATTTTTCGAGTTATTTGATGTTTTATTTACACTTTCTAAAAATTCAATAAATTATTACATGCCCCTTTACACTCATCTTCAGAGAGGACAATTAGGCGTGATTGCACACTATTTTAATAATTACATTGCCCAGATAATAAGATCTATAAAAAGAATTGAAGAGACCTTCAAAAGAATTAACATTAATCCCCTTGGAGCATGTGCTATTGGTGGTACCAGTATAAACATTAACAGAGAAAGAACAGCGGAATTATTAGGTTTTGAAGGCATAATTGAGAATTCTATTGATGCAATTAGTTCTAGAGACTATATATTTGAAACTTTATCGTGCCTCTCCTTAATCTCAATTCAATTTTCAAGAATTGCAGAAGATTTATTAATATGGTCTTCAAAAGAATTTAATTTTATTGAATTAGATGATCGATATTGTTCAGTATCGAGCGTAATGCCTCAAAAAAAAAAATCCAGATACGCTTGAATTAATAAGAAGTAAATCCTCCAAAATTGTCTCAAATTTATTTACTGCTTCAATGATCATAAAAGCAATTCCATCTGGATACTTTAGGGATTTTCAAGATTTAAAAATGCTCTTAAAAAATTCATTTGAATTATTAATTTCAATTTCTAAAATGTTTATTGGAATTTTCTCCACAATAAATATAAATAAAGATAGAATGATGGAAGCTGTTAAAAATAGTTTTATTTTAGCTTTAGATTTAGCAGAATTCTTAGTCCAAGAAAAAAATATTCCTTTTAGACAATCACATGAAATAGTCGCATTATTGGTTAAAACATCTCAATATCCTGATGATCTATTTAATAAAGAAAAAATCGAAAATGTAATTTTTTCTATTACAAAAAAAAAAATCAATTTATCTGAGGAATCAATTGAATCATTAAAAGATTTAAAACAATGCTTAGATAAACGCGTGAGTCAAGGGGGTTCATCAATTATAGAGGTTGAAAAAAATATTAAATCTCTGGAAGAGAGAAAAAAGATCTTATTTAGTCATTATCAAAAAAGAATTGATAAAATTAATAATGCTGATAATCTTAGAAAAAATTTGATTAATAAATTAATAACTTAAAAATATTCTCTCTTAATATATTCAAGAGATATCTATCTATTTTTCGTAAAATTTTTTAATTTTATGACTTAGAGATCTATATAAAGATAAGTATTAAAAAAAAAAAGTGAAAATATAATGGCACAATTATCAGGAGTCCCTATCATTATTTTAAAAGAAGGGACTGAAAGAAAGCGAGGAAAAGACGCCCAAAAAAATAACATAGCAGCAGCTATTGCAGTAGCCGAAGCTGTAAGGACTACTTTAGGTCCTAAAGGCATGGATAAAATGCTAGTAGATTCTTTAGGGGATGTTACAATCACAAATGATGGTGCTACAATCCTAGATAGTCTTGATATAGAGCATCCTGCTGGAAAAATGATTGTTGAAGTAGCTAAAACTCAAGATGATAAAGTTGGAGATGGGACAACTACAAGTGTAATCATTGCAGGAGAGCTATTAAATTTAGCTCAAGAATTAATGGAGCAATCAGTGCATCCTACAATCATATTTCGAGGATATAGAAAAGCATTAATGAAAAGTAAGGAAATATTACAGGAATTAGCAACAAAAATTGACATTAACGATAAAAGTACGTTGATGAAAGTTGCAGAAACTTCAATGAATAGCAAATTAATTGCGGGTGCTAAAAGTCATTTTGCTAAAATTGCTGTTGATGCTGTATCTCAGATCATGGAAGATCGTGGGGATCATAAAAATATTGATTTGGATCAAATTCAAATCATTAAAAAAGTAGGAAAAAGGTTACTTGATACTAAAAGTATTGATGGTATTATTGTTGATAAGGAAGTTGTGCATCCAATGATGCCAAAAATCCTAAAAAATGCAAAAATTGCTTTAATAGACTCTGCCTTAGAAGTAGAAAAAACGGAATTTGACGCTGAAATAAGAATTCAAACTCCCGATCAGATTAATCAATTCCTCACAGAAGAAGCAAATATGCTTAAAAAAAGAGTTGTAAAACTTAAAGAAATTGGAGCAAATGTTGTATTTTGTCAGAAGGGAATTGATGATAAGGCACAAAATTTTCTAGCACAAGAAAACATTCTAACTATTCGTCGAGTGAAACGTTCTGATATGGAAAAACTTGCGAGAGCAACCCATGCAAATGTTATAAATAATATATTTGAGATCACTGAAAAAGATCTTGGAAATGCGGGAAAAGTTGAAGAAAAGAAAATTGGCGATGATAATATGATCTTTATCTCAGAATGTGCCGATCCTAAAGCTGTTAGTGTTTTAATTAGGGGTGGAATTGAACATGTAGTTGATGAAGCAGAAAGAATGATAAATGATGCTCTATCTGTCGTAAAAGCCGCTATTGAAACTCCTTACATTTTACCTGGTGGAGGGGCTTCTGAAATAGAATTAGCAAAACGATTAAGAACATTTGCTAGATCAATTGGAGGGAGGGAGCAGTTAGCAATAGAAATCTATGCAAATGCCTTAGAAATCATTCCAAAAACATTAGTCGAAAATGCGGGCTATAATCCTGTAGATTTAATTGTTGATCTTCGTTCTAAGCACGAATCTGGGGAGGGGCTCTCTTACGGAATAAATATTGATACGGGAAAACCAGACAACATGGAACAATTAGGCGTCATTGAACCAATATTAATACTCACTCAAGCCATCCAATCTGCTACAGAAGTTGCTTCAATGATTTTGAAAATAGATGATGTAATTGCTGCGTCGGGTTTATCTAAAGGCGAATAGTGAAACCTAAATATTTTTTTATCTTCTTTTTTATAAATTAAAATATTTTAATAGTCTCTATAAAGATTTTCATAAAATAAGTCTCCCCAAGAAAACTTGGAAAGAACTAGTTTTGCGCACTCTTGAAAGTTTGTTAAATAAAGGGCTGCTGCTAAA
>JAEOTJ010000180.1 GCA_016839905.1 Promethearchaeota archaeon
ATACCGAGAATCCCACTCTCCGGTGGTTATATTTCCATCAAAGATACAAATCGGTCCATTGCTGGTGCGCGGAACCATTAAATTATTCAAAGCGTTACTATCACTGTCGAATTCGTCTAATTCATCATATTCGGATATAAAGATTAAAGAAGAGATATTAAGCATTAAAAGTACGATAAATAAAATTATTAAAATGTGTTTTTTCAATTCAATTACCAATTAAATTAAGTTGATTATGATTTACTTATAAAAATTGAAATATAAACATTTTTAAAATTAAAAAAGAAGACATATCGAATTTAACAAATTGTAAAAAATCTTGAGATTAAAACTAAAAGCATTAAATAGGTTATCTTTTTTCCCTTTCTTTATATATTATTTCTAAGAACTTTTTTAATATTAGCATGCCATGAGGCTTCATTTTGATGGATTTGGGATGGAATAAATTATTTTATTTTAGATAAGAAATCTTGGTTTAGTACAATTTTTCTATTTGTACAATTAATTTTATCTTTTTTAATCATATCTAGGAATTTTTCAATTAGAGGAATTGTAAATTCGTCCCGATTTGGATTAACATCTAAAATAATAATGCCTTGATTTACTATATATTTCTCTTCTAAAAAATCTTTATCAAAGGTTATTAATGTAAAATTCTCAGAGTTAATAAGAGTAACAAGATCTCCATTCTTAATTCCAAATATTTTTTGATTTCTCACTGAATCGACTTGAAAACCATAATTTTTTATGGTATTTTGCAGTTTCTTTGTAATATTCTCATCACAGAAGAATTTATACTTCATTAATAATTTCCATTTTTCCATTATATTTGTCTACAATATGTCCAGCATAAATTAAACAAGCAATTACTTGGTCTCGAGATAAATGGTCATATTCTTGTAGAATTTGTTCAATAGTCCACCCAGAAGAGACTAATTCTAAAATAAAGCTTACCTTAATTCTGGTCCCCTTAATATGTGGCTTGCCAAAACATATTTCTGGATTGATAGAAATTAATTCATTAACATTGATCATAAATTTAATCCTCCATCGTATAATTATCTTTCATTTCTTTAATGAGAATATATGATTATTATTCAATAATATTACTCTTACTCAGGCACTATTAAGAAAATAGTTATTTAATCTTAAATAATTATTTATTTTAAAACTCTATTAATATTTAATTTTTTATAGATCCAAGAAGTTCTTTAAGATTTGTATGTTGTTGGATCTCATCTTAATGGATTCGGGATGGAATTGCATCTAAATGTTCTTTAATTTTTGTTTAAAAACTTGATTATCAAATTCCTCATCGATTTCGAGTATTAAGGGAGGATAGAAAACAGGATCTATTCTTTTATAATTTTTTAATTCTAAAATATTTTTATCATGTGTAGCAATAGTGGAGACTTTTAATCTATCCATGGTTGCCAAAATCAAAGTATCTCGACCTCCAATTCCATGCAATGAATAATCCTTCATTTTTTGAATAACATCTAATAACAGAATACTATCGATATCGATTATTTGACAATTTTCAGTTGAAATTAATGCCAAGATTAGATCTTCTATAGTTTCTTTATCTAAATCTTTTCTTAAATCGGCGAGTTTATAAAGATGATGCCCCACTTCTATGGGTATAATCGCAGTTAATACAATATTTTCTTTGAAAAGAATTCCATCCTTTTCTTTACCGTTTAACCATAATTTAATATTTTGATGTTCAGGAGCATTAACATCCCAATAATATATCCAAATCTGAGAATCTATGGTAATCATAAGTTATTCAATTATTTTTTTAAATTCAATAGGTTCCTTGATTACACCCTTCAATTTCTCACTAAAATCTTCTGATTTTTTTATGAATTCTTCCATTGAAGTAGATTTTCGAAGTATAATTTTACCATCTTGAACTTGAAAGAGCATTCTCTCTCCAGATTTTAGATTTAACATTTTTCGAATTTCATTTGGAATGCAAACTCTACCTTTATCATCTATTTTTGATTCTGCGTTCATTTTTAAATACATTTAAAATATGATTCCACTATGTGTACCTTAGTGGGAAAATAATTAAACTTTTCTATTTCAATTTCAAGAAATTTTTTAATATCTGCATTCCATAGGGCTTCATTTTGATGGATTCGGGATGGAACTGAACACCTTCAACAGGATATTGTTTGTGTCTAACAGCCATTATTGTACCATCGTCAGCAGTGGCAGTAATTTTAAGGTCTTGAGGAAGAATATCTCCTTTAGCTGCGAGAGAATGATAGCGAATAACTTGGAGGGGATTAGGTATATCCTTAAAGATTTTTTCTTGATCATGAAAGATTTTTGATTGTTTTCCATGCATGGGTCCTACTTTAGCTCTGCCAACATATTAATTTTTTTTATACTTAGTTGTCATATTTTTATAATATTATAAAATATTTTAATAATAGAAAGGATTGAACTGTGTCTAAAATGGAAGAAATAAATTACAATATTGATAAAATCAAAGAAATAATTGATAAAACAATTAATCTGATATTAATTAAGGATAAAACATTATTTGAAGATGCTGCTAATGAGAGAACAATTTCAGGAAAATTATCAACTTATTTAGCAAGTGAATTTCCAAATATGGAAGTAGATCCCGAATATAATAGAGATATGCATGAAGTAAAGAGATTAGAACAAAAAAGGATAAATCCAGATATCGTAATTCATCATCGCGTCTCAGAGGATAATTTATTAGTTATTGAAATAAAGAAATCCCCTCCATATTCTTTATCATATGAAGAAGTTAAAAAGGATATTGAAAGATTAAAAAAGATGACTTCAGATAGTAAGTATCATTACAAATTTGGATTATTTATCCTTTTTTATGTAGGAGAAGATTTTAGGAAAAATCCAATATTAAAGTATTATCAAAATGGTAAAGAACTTTAGTTAATAGTTACATTAATTAAAAATTTTAGACTTGATATTTTTTAATCTGAAAAACTATTATAATAGTGATTATATTAGATTAGGAGTCTATTAAATATGAATCAAAATCAGGAAAAGATTATGGAATACTGTTATGCTAGATCTATTGATGATTTGATATATTCTATTCCTATCAGAGATATATTGGAAACAGAAACATTTAATCAATTAAATATACGAATTCTTATTAGGGATTTAAACGATTTGGAAAATGAGGAATTAATTAAATTGGATGGAAATTTTCCATTAGATAATTTAGAATTTTTATCCTTGAGAATTACACTTACAGGCTTATTAACTTGGGAAGAAAAAAATCCAAACTTACAACCTTACTTTACAGAATTGACAAGAAAATTTTTGAATTTTGTTCAAGATGTAGAACTTGAAAGAATTGAATTGCAAGAAGGTGAAGGAGCTCAATATGGTTTTTTACCATTTTCAGAAGTTACTGAAATATTGGAGGAAACCTCTCATAGTAGCATTGTATTTATAATGAATAAATCTGATTCGATTTTTACTCAGAGAATCGGTTTTACAAGGAGTAAAGGAATTATATTTTATGGTGAGAATGAGCCATTTTTAACTATCGAAGGAGTTAATTATTTATCTGAACATGCAATTAATGAAGATGATTTAGTAAATAATGAAAAATATGGATTAGAAATAAATAGAATTGATCAAGGAACAATTCTATGTAAATTCCCTGGTGATGCCGAATATATAACACTAAAACATATTGCGGATTTTAACTCGATATTACCAGATTTCTATGCAGTAGCTGGAATGCAATTGGATAATGAAAATCAGATATGGTATTCAAAAGAACTATATGGAAATCAAATACCTGTAATTGCCGAGAGTACGGGATTGTATGTTGAAGAAAATAAGGAAAATTTTACCGAAGTTAGAGAATTACAAAGAACTTTAATTATAATTTTAATTCTTGGATTTATTTTTATTCCTAAAAAGTCAATTCAAATAGTAAAGAAAAATAGAGATAACCTAAAGGAAAATCTTACAAGACTCTAATAGGGTTATTAAGATTATAATGATAATAATGATTTATCCAGACTTGAAGGATTAAAAAGTCTTGAAAGTTTAAAAGACATTAAAAGAGGGATCATTCCAAACTCAGCAGATCTAAACCTTTTTATGGAAGAAATAAAAAAGGTTTAGCCCGATCTTGATAATTCCATCACGTTATTACATTCATAACAACGGAGAGACTCAGTTTCTTGAAGCTTCAAGAAATCATCCCTGGAGAGGGGGTAAATCCGATTGCAATTTCTACAGAAATATCCCACGTTAAAGAATTTATACCCGCATTGGTTACAAGTAAAATGATAAAATCCTTCTCTAGTAATTGAGTCAGGAGCGTTACAAGAAGCGCAATAGACGTTGAGTCTTAGACTCTTAGGAGGATAATAAGGTTGAGGTATTTCATTCACTTGAGATATACCTCCCAACATAGAATCATTTTTATAATATTGAGACTTGCTAACATTACTTTTCATCCCTATACTTTCTGGAACTATCCTTGAGCTGGATTGTTTTCTTTTTTTAATCAATAGCGTTAGGGAAATGCCTCCTATTGCCGAGAGAGTCCCAAATACTCCGATTAGAAGGATTAAATCATTTCCAGGAACTTCCCCCCGATCATCATCCCCATTATCGTCATCATCAGTTGTAGTTGATTTAAATTGAACCTCAACTTGAAATGTACCTAAGTCAGAATATCTTTCACCTGTCCCATTTTTTGCACACACTCTAAAATAATAAGTTCCCTCTTCCGAAGCAGAAAAAGGAGTACTAAATACATTTAATTCATCAATCAATATATTTTGAGAGCCTGTATAAGTAGTAAAGGGGGTTGTATCCCAATACACCGTGTAATTGTCGGCTCCCTCAGATATACCCCAGTTCAGAATGAATTGACCATCATTGTCAGGAGAACCTGCGTCAGAAGAGGTTAAGGAGAATGTTCCTGGAGGGGGTAAATCAACAACTATCTGCAAGCAACTTGTATCTGAATATGTCTCACCTGTTCCATTTTTTGCACAAACCCTAAAATAATAAGTTCCCTCTTGTGAAGTAGAAAAAGGAGTTGTAAATACGTACAGTTCATCAATCAATATATTTTGAGAGCCCGTATAAGTAGTAAAGGAGGTGGTATCCCAATATACCGTGTAATTGTTGGCTCCCTCAGATATACCCCAATTTAGAGTGAATTGACCATCAACGTCAGGAGAACCTGCGTCAGGAGAGGTTAAGGAGAATGATCCTGGAGGGGGTAAATCAACAACTATCTGCAAGTAACTTGTATCTGAATATGTCTCACCTGTTCCATTTTTTGCACAAACCCTAAAATAATAAGTTCCCTCTTGTGAAGTAGAAAAAGGAGTTGTAAATACGTACAGTTCATCAATCAATATATTTTGAGCACCTGTGTATTTAGTAAAGGGGGTTGTATCCCAATACACCGTGTAATTATCGGCACCCTCAGAGGTACCCCAGTTCAGATTGAAATGACCATCAACGTCAGGAGAGCCTGCGTCAGGAGAGGCTAAGGAGAACGGTCTTGGAGGTAAATGTCCGAATATGAGATATATTTGCCCCGCAGCATAGTTCCCCTCCTCATTATATTTTGCTCCTATAAGGAAATCGTCGTAGCCATCATTGTTCACGTCCCCTGCACCCGCTACATATCCTGCCCGATCATCATCCGCTTCGCCTATAAAGGATGCATCGGCATTTGCAAGAGAGACATCCATCGACCATCCCGATGTCTTCCCAAAAATCAAGTAGCATTGCCCTGCATCATCACCAGGACCCTCATTATTTCTCGATGCTCCGATAAGGAAATCGTCATAACCGTCATTATTCACGTCCCCTGCGCCTGCTACAGATCCGGAATAATCCTCTTCTGCTTCGCCTATAAAGGATGCATCGGCATTTGCAAGAGATTTGTCCTTTCCCCAACCCGATGCCTTTCCGAGTATTAAATAGGTTTGCCCTGCATCATCTCCTGGACCCTCATCGTTAGAGCTTGATCCGATTAGGAAATCGTCGTAACCGTCATTGTTCACGTCCCCTGCGCCTGCTACATATCCGGAATAATCCTCTCCTGCCTCGCCGATAAAGGATGCACTGGCAAGCATAAGAGATGTGTCCATCGACCATCCCGATGCCTTCCCTAGAATCAAGTAGCTTTGCCCCGCATCATCGCCTGGACCTTCATTATTTCTCGATGCTCCGATAAGGAAGTCGTCGTAGCCATCATTATTCACGTCCCCTGCACCTGCTAAAGAAGATCCAGAATAATCTTCTTCTGATTCTCCGATAAAGGACGCATCGACATTTGCTAAAGATAGGTCCATCGACCATCCCGATGCCTTTCCAAGAATTAAATAAGTTTGCCCAGCATAAGTACCAGGACCCTCATCGTTCCAGTATGCTCCGATTATGAAATCATCATAGCCATCATTGTTCACATCTCCTGCGCCCGATACAACAGATCCGGACATATCACTAACTGCTTCGCCTAGAAAGGAGGCATCAGCATTTGCAAGAGAAACATCCATCGACCAACCCGATGCCTTCCCAAGAATTAGGTAAGTTTGCCCCGCCCTATAGGCTCCATCACTGTTCCAGGATGCTCCGATTATGAAGTCATCATAACCATCATTGTTCACATCTCCTACGCCCGCTATAGAAGATCCGGACCGATCTTCATCTGCCTCGCCGATAAAGGAGGCATCAGCATTTGCAAGAGAAACGTCCATCGACCAACCCGATGCCTTCCCGAGAATCAAGTAGGTTTGCCCCACAGAATCACCTGGACCCTCATCGTTATTTACTACTCCGATAATGAAATCGTCGTAGCCATCATTGTTTACGTCTCCTGCACACTCTATAGAAGTTCCGGAATAATCAAATTGCGCTTCGCCGAGAAAAGACGCATCGACATCCGCCAGCGATGTGTCCATCAACCAGCCTGATGCCTTTAAATTAATTACTTCTTCCAAAACTTCTTCGTTTTGCTCGCGGGGAATAGTCTTTCTTTCTTCCAAAAAACTAGACACAATCCACAACATCGTCCCAAACATGATTAAACTCATTAACATTATTATTTTTAATTTCATTTGGTTTTAACCTCAATTTTCTCAAAATATCTTAATAGTCTCTTATGTTTAATCGTTTTTCATTACAATAAAATTAATATTTTTATCTAATGTATTATACCATACTTTTTGTCTATAATTTAATACTAAGACATGTGGGTATTTAAAGTTTATACTCTTCTCTTCATTAAAAATTTAAAGCTCCCGATTAATCATTAGCTTTTTAACTTTTTTTTCTCACCACTGATTTTATCAAATGATCAACATTTTAAGATTATTCTAAGGAAGGATAGAAAAAGGAAGAAAATAAGAAAGATTTATTAGCCCGATCTTGATAATTCCATCACGTTATTACATTCATAACAAAGTAAAGTTTCAGCTTCTTGAAGTTTGATGAAATCTTCCTTGGAAATAGGGTAAATCTTATTGCAATTTCTACAGAAATAGCCCACGTTAAAGAAATAATTCCCGCATTGGTTACAAGTAAAATGATAAAATCGTTCTCTCGTAATTGAGTCAGGAGCATTACAAGAAGCGCAATATACGCTGATTTTTGGACTAGTAGGGGGATAATATGATTGGTGTTGTTGTTCAATTGCTTGAAGTCTATCACCCGATATGAAATCATCTCTATAATATTGAGACTTGTTATCATTACTTTTCATACCTTTTTTTACTTGACCCTTCCAGGAAATGGATTGCTTTCTTTTTTTAGTGATAATTATTGTCGGAATTAAAATACTTATGGAGATAAAAATGCCTAATAAGACGGTTAGAAGGAATAGATCATTGTCAAGATTTCCAGCGCCTTCATCAGTTGTAGTCGATTTAAATTGAACCACGACTTGTATTGTACCTGAGTCTGAATATCTTTCACCTGTTCCATTTTTTGCACAAACTCTAAAGTAATAAGTTCCCTCTTGGGAAGTAGAAAAAGTAGTCGTCTTTACATTTAATTCATCAATTAATATATTTTGAGTGCCGGTATATGTAGTGAAAGGTATTGTATCCCAATAAACCGTGTAATTATCGGCTCCTTCAGATGTATCCCAGTTTAGATTGAAATGACCATCATTATCAAGAGATCCTGCGTTCGGAGATGTTAACGAAAACGGTCCTGGTTTGGGAAACTCAACAATTATCTGTAAGCAAGCTGCACCTGAATATCTTTCACCTGTTTCATTTCTTGCACACACTCTAAAGTAATAATTTCCATTTTGTGATGTAGAAAAAGGAGCAGTATTTACATCTAATTCGTTAATCAATATATTTTGAGTGCCTGTATATGTCGTGAATGAGGTGGTATCCCAATACACCGTGTAATTATCGGCTTCCTCAGATATCCCCCAGTTCAGAGTGAATTGACCATCATTATCCGGAGTTCCTGCGTCCGGAGATATTAATGAAAACGGTCCTGGTTTAGGAAACTCAACAATTAATTCCAAACATCCTGCATCCGAATAACTCCCTCCATATACATTTCTTGCGCAAACTCTAAAGTAATAATTTCCATTTTGTGATGTTGAAAAAGGAGCAGTATTTACATTTAATTCATCAATTAATATATTTTGAGTGCCGGTATATGTAGTGAAAGGTACTGTATCCCAATAAACCGTGTAATTATCGGCTCCTTCAGATATACCCCAGTTTAGATTGAATTGACCATCATTATCCGGAGTTCCTGCGTCCGGAGAGGTTAACGAGAAAGGTCCTGATGGACCTGGAAATTTATTAAATTTACATACAACTATATCATAATAATCATCATATATCTCATCGAAAGCGCCCGAAGTAATGTTAAAATCGCTTGAAAAGGTATATCCCGTAATGTAGGTATGTCCACCAGAATCTATAGCGATTGAATTCCCACAATCCCCACTTGTCCCTCCGATATACGTTGAATAGAATAAATTGGAGCCATCTGCACTCAGCTTGCTCACAAATACATCACGACCTCCATTATATGTCCTATCGAAAGCGCCCAAAGTAACATTAAACTCGCTTGAACCAGTTTCTCCCGTAATGTAGGCACAACCGTTAGTATCGATTGTGATTGAATAGCCCTTATCAACAATGAATCCACCAATAAACGTCGAATAGACTAAAGTGGAACCATCAGCACTCAGTTTGCATGCGAATGCATCAATATCACCTCCATTATATGTCCTATCGAAAGCGCCCGTAGTGGTATTGAAGTTAGAGGACCATGTCTCTCCCGTAACGTAAGCACTTCCATCTGCGTCAATGGCGATTGAGAATCCTTTATCATTTTTACTCCCTCCAATAAACGTCGAATAGATTAAAGTAGAGCCATCCCCGCTCAGCTTGGAAATAAATACATCAATATTTCCATTATAAGTCTCATCGAAAGCACCTGTGGTGGTAGGGAAACCGCCTGAGGCATGTCCCGTAATGTAAGTACTTCCGTCTGCGCCTATAGCGATTGAATTTCCACGATCAGAAGAACTCCCTCCGATATACGTCGAATAATTCAATATAGAGCCATCCGCGCTTAGCTTGCATATGAACACATCACTATATCCATTATGCGTCTCATCGTAAGCGCCCAAGGTGGTGGGGAAGTTGCTTGAATAAGTGGTTCCCGCAATATAGGTACTCCCATCTGCGCCCACGGAGATTGAATATCCACAATCACTATCATTCCCTCCGATAAACGTTGAATAGATTAAAGTGGAGCCATCCGCGCTCAGTTTACTTACAAATACATCTTTAGAATCTCCATTATACGTCTCATCGAAAGCTCCCGTAGTGGTAGGGAAGTTGGTTGAGGAGGTTTCTCCCGTAATATAAACACAACCGTCTGCGCCCACGGTCATTGAACGTCCATAATCAAAAGAACTCCCTCCGATAAATGTCGAATAGATTAAAGTAGAGCCATCCGCGCTCAGCTTGCTCACAAATACATCACGAGCTCCATTAAAATTCCTATCGCAAGCACCCGGGGTAGTAATGAAGTTACTTGAACCAGTCCATCCCGATAAGTAGGCACAGCCTTCAGAATCAATGACAATTGAATTTCCCTCATCATAACTACTCCCTCCGATAAACGTTGAATAATTCAAATCAGAGCTCCCTGCACTTGCTATAGGCATATTAATTAATTTTTCCAAGCAATCGATGTAAAAATGCTTATCACGAATTATACTTGGTTCCTTCACGAGCTCACTTCTTTCCTGCAAATTCCAAGTTATTGAAGCTAGAATGCCCGAATAAAGTGCGAGCATTAAGATAAAAATCAATCCTATTTTTTGTCTTTTCATTTCCTTTCCCTTTTTGGTCTATAATTTAATAATAAGACGCGCAGGTATTTAAAGTTTATACTCTTGTCTTAATTAAAAAATTATAGCTCCCGATTAATCATGAGTGTTTTACATTTTTTTCTCTCCACTGAATTTAGTATAATATCAAAAATATAATATTAACTTGATCGGATCTCAACCAAATACGTTGTCTTAATATAGGTAAAAATAGAATAATTGTGATTTAATATGAGTGAATATGAAGAAGAAGAAGAAATGAATGAGGAAACTGATGAACAAGAGGAAGAACAAGATGAAGAAATGAATAATGATTGGGATGTAACCGAAGAGAAGGAAGAAAATATCGAGGAGACCACGGATGATTGGGATGTGACTGAAGAACAAGAGGAAAATGAAGAGCAAACTCAAGAAGAATGGGATGTAGTAGAAGAAAAAGATGAGGAAAAACAAGAACAAGAGGAAGAGCATGAAAAAATAGATATAGATAATGAACAAGGAGATAAAAATGATAACATTCAAGAACAAGAACTTAATGAAGAAGATAAGAACGATATAGATCAGAAGGATGATAAAGACGAGAACACCGATAGAGGCAATAAGCCCGATGAAAATGATCAAAGAGGTGATACAGATAATGGAAGGACAGATCCTCCCCCAAAACCTGTACGAAATAAAAATAAACAGAAAAATAATTCAAAAAATACAAAAAGAGAGAAACCAACCTTTAAAAAAATGTTCAAAAAACAAAAAAAAAAGAAAAAGGATGAGAAGGGATTCTTCAAAAAAACCGATAAAGAAATCAAGCGAGAATTAATGATGGAACAATATAAAAGACTACGAAATGTGGAACAATAATAGGAACTTATAAAATGCCTGAATATGGAAATGAAATTGATCCTGATGAAGAATATGACAAAGAAGAAAGGAAAGCCCTCGAGGATAGTTGGGATGTCACGGAAGAAAAGAATGAAGAAAATACTGAAGAAAATATAAAAGAAAATGATCAAAAAGGAGCAAAAGGAAATGTTAAAATCGCTGAAATCAGGGAAAATATTATTAAAAATGCAGGTTCTAAATTTTTGAGATATACTGATGAAACTATTGACGAATTAATTCAATTATATGAAAAAATTGGAACCTTTAAGGGAGTTAAAAACTATCTAAAAAAATGAGTTTGGGATTTCTATTTCAGGTTCCACAATCAAGTATAAAATTAAGGAAAAATTCGATAATAAAGATAAAGATTTTAATAGTTGGCTTGAGTTATATAATAAACATAAATCAAAACCAAAATATACTGAAAAAGATTTTAAACAATGGAAGTTATTATTTGAGAATTTAGGTTCCTATAAAAAAGTTTCTAATTATATTAAATCCTCTAATCTAAGATATGCTGCACATAATACTATTAAAAAATATTTGAAAGAATATCTCTTAAAATTAGGTTTAAATTATGATAAATGGCATGATAATCATCGTATATTCCCACCATCTTCTAAAAGATATACTGCTGAAGAAATTACAGAGTGGATGATTTTGTTTGAAAGAATAGGTACCCTTTTAGGAACACATCAGTTCCTTAAAAGAAGGGATGGAAGTGCTCCTACACCCACAACAATGAAAAATGCAATAATAAGAAAATTCGGAAAAGAAGGAAGAGATTTTGATGAATGGTTTAATAAATTTCACCAAAAACCAACTTCAATAATTCCATATTCAGATAAGGATGAAAATCAATGGATAAAATTATTTGAAAAATTAGGCTCATTTCAGGCTGTTGAGAGATATTTAAAAAAAAGAAATAATGGAATAGGTCCCTCCCATGTTACTATTATTAAACATCTTAAAAAAAAATTTAAAAGAGAGAAAAGGGATTTCAGCAGATGGCTTAAACAGTATCATATTAAATATACTGATATTGAAGGATATTCTGAGGATGATGTAAATGAATGGATACGACTATTTGAAAAAATAGGTAAGCTAAGACATATTGAAAATGATATTAAAGAAATGTACGGTACTGGTCCTTTTAGAAGCACAATCGTAAAAAGATTTAAACGGAGATTTAGGGAAGAAGGAAAAAATTTTGAGAAATGGTACAAAAAATATGATAAATCACATATTCACACATACTATACTGTAAATCAACTAGAAATAATGAAAGAACTTTATGAAAGAATAGGTTCTTTTGAAGGTGTTCAAGATAAAATGGAAACGGATTATAATTTGACAATCCATCCATCTACTATTAAGAATAACTTAAAAAAAAATATTAATGCACAAGGTTTAGATTTTCAGAATTGGATAAGAAAATATGACAAAACAACCTATTATGAAAGAGAAGTTGCGCTATGGGAAAAATTATATAAAAAAATTGGCTCTTTCATTGGTGTCTCAAATTTTTTAATGTATAAATATGGAAGAACTCCCGCATCTAACACAATTGAGAGAAGAATTAGACAAAGATTTAAAGCTGAGGGAAGAGATTTCACAGTTTTCAAGAAAAATCATTTTCAAGCATATCATGAAAAAGTAGTTAGATACTATTGTCAATCCGTATTTTCAGGATCATTTCCTAAAGACCACCCAGAATGGCTAATTAACACTTCCACTGGTCGTAGGTTAGAGCTTGACGGATTTAATAGACAATTAAGAATAGCTTTTGAATATAACGGTCCTCAGCATTATATGTTTATCGAACATTATCATAAAACATTCCAACATTTTGTTAACCAAATGATTCGGGATGAGATTAAAAAAGAGTTATGTGTAGAGAATAAAATAACATTGATTATTGTTCCATATAAAATCAAACCAAAAAAAATGCAGGATTTTATAATTGATGAATTTGAAAAATTAACAGGACGAAATATTAAAGAAGAATATAAACTTAAAGAGGGGAAAATAATACCAAGATTTAACCATAATTATTTCTTTAATAGAGAAAATTTAGATAAATTCTTATAATTTTAAAAAATTCTTCAAAATTTTCATTCCATGAGGTTTCATTTTAATGGATTCAGGGTGGAATTGAACTCCTTCAATAGGATATTGTTTGTGTCTAACAGCCATTATTGTACCATCGTCTGCAGTGGCAGTAATTTTTAGATCTTGAGGGAGAATGTCCGATTTGGCAGCTAATGAGTGATATCTAATTACTTGTAGTGGATTAGGAACATCCTTAAGAATTGTTTCTTGGTCGTGAAAGACTTTAGATTCTTTACCGTGCATAGGACCTACTTTAGCTCTGCCAACATATTCAACCTCTGCATCTTCACCGAAAGCTTCAACTATCGCTTGATGCCCTAAACAAATTCCCAGAATCGGTATTCTAGAGCAGAATTCCTTGATGATTGGAATAACAGTGCCCGTATCATATTTGGGATGGCCAGGACCTGGTGAGATAATTATTTTATCTATATTCATATCTTTTACTTTATCTAGCGAAATATTGTTATCTTCGACTAATATATTGGCATTTGGCTCTAATTGGCAGAAATAATTAACCAAATTGTAAATAAAGCTATCATAATTGTTAATAAACAAAATATTCATTTTTCTCTCGCCTCCGCTATTTTAATAGATTTCAAAACGCTATACATTTTATTATATGTTTCTATATATTCTTCTTCAGGTTGACTATCCGCAACAATTCCACCTCCAGCTTGTGCGAAATAATTAGCGTTCTTACCAAAAAGTGTTCTGATAGCTATTGCCATAGCAAGATCACCATTAAATGAGAAATATCCAATCGAACCCCCATATGGCCCCCTCGACTCGCTCTCAAGGTGGTTAAGAATTCTCATTGCGGAGAGCTTAGGCGATCCTGAGAGCGTTCCAGCAGGAAATACACTTTTTAAGACTTGATACCCATCAAGAGGCGTTCTACTTTTAACCTTGCTTACTATATGCTGGACTTTTTGGTATTTCTGTACTTTCATAAGCTCATAGGTGTCAACGGAGCCAGGATAGGAGACCTTTGCTAGATCGTTACGTGCTAAATCTACCAGCATTATGTGTTCTGCTTTCTCCTTTGCGTTCTCTAAGAGTTCTCTTTCTAGCTTTAGGTCTTCCTCAGGTGTTTTACCTCTCCTTATCGTGCCGGCAATTGGAACAGTGTTAAGAATATCCTTATTCTTAGATATTAGAGCTTCAGGACTGCTACCTATGATCTTTATCTTATCAAAATTAATATTGTACATATATTGTGAAGGATTTAGAACCCTTAGAACTTCATAAATCTTCATTGGATCTATTTTACACTCTATATATAATCTTCGGGAGATAACGGCTTGGATTATATCACCCGCAAAAATATGTTCTTTCGTTTTTTCGACCATTCGAGCATGAGCAGACCTAGAGGTGTTAGAACGAAAACCAGACTCATCAATATCCTCAATATCTAAAGAAATTTCCGCTTTATTATCATCTGTTTTATTTCTATTAAACAAACTGAGTTGATATCTAATATCTTTATCTTTTGAATAATCGTCAATACTATTGTCAATCATGAATAACGCGTTTGATTGATGAGAATATACCAACACTTTTGTATATAATCCCATTAAAACATCTGGAAACTCACTAGTAGACTTATATCCTACATAAGGAGCCACCACATCATACCCGATATAACCCAGCATCCCTCCATAGAAGATATTTCTTGGAAATAACTCCGTGAAAGGAAGATTAGAATAAGGCGTTAAAGAACTAAGTGTATCCAGAGCGACCATGTTATAATCTACATTGTCTTTGAAAGGTAAGGGATTGTGTGGTCTCTCTTCTGAAACATCCTTAGATTCTACATAATCTTTAATATTCTCCCCTCTGGCAGTAGTAATATCGAATATTTTATAAGTCTCACCATTGACTTCTAGCATAAAATCAGGCTCTAACGCAATAAAACTATATAAGGTTTCATTAGTATTCTCGGAAGATGACTCTAATAGGATATGTTTCTTAAGGTTATATCGAGTTACTAAATACCTATAAAATCCAAAAATATCATCCAATTCTCCAATTTTTTCAATATGTATATCGAATTCCATAATTTACTCACCATCTTTCTTTTTTTTATAAAAATCAATATCTAAAGAGAAACGTTTACTAATCCATTCATATAAATCAGCGGGATTCATCGATTTTGGGCGATCTTCCTTACAAGTACCCTTTTCTCTAGCCTCTTCAACAGCCTTAGATTTATCTTCTACATTTACAATAATACCTTTTTCAAAATCAAATTTAATCACAGTTTTATATGCTGTGGGGCTCTGGAAACCCATATGGACATATTCTTCTTTAATAAAATCCTTTGCCAACCATAGGCTTCCTGTAAAATCTATCGTTAAATTGAGATTTTGATACTCACATTTAAATATTCCAGGCATAAAGGATCCCTCTTCTTTCAATTGATTAATAACTTTTACACCATTAATCTCAGGATGATTCTCGGTTTTTGTATTAAACCAAAAGCCATCTATTATCAAACGATTTTCAATGATTTTATATCTCATAATATATCCTCTCCAGCAAGCTGTGGAAGCCATGATTGTTTCGATTCCAAAATCAGCAGGAATTGGTAATTCATCTCCCTTGACTCCAACCAAATCTAAACTCTGATTCATGTAAAAAAACAT
>JAEOTJ010000181.1 GCA_016839905.1 Promethearchaeota archaeon
AAGAACGCTTTCTATTAGAAAATGAGCGTGATAGGAGGTTATAATTCGTGTAATTGTTAGAATTTAAAGATTGGAATGAATTAAGACAGCTAAGTTGTGAATCGAATAAATAAAAAAAATAAAAAAAGAGATAAAAAAATGTTTATATTTTTAAAAACCTTTATATTTAGGTGTATCCCTGATCCTTCTCCTACCTTTACAGTTAGGGCAAGGTTCCTCATTGATCTTTCCTTTGCCTTTACATTCGGGACATTTTACCCTGCGATTAAATGCAGAGATTCCTTCAGCAACGTCAGAAGACCCGGAATTTAATCCAAATCCAAATTGTTCAAATTGTAATCCAATTTTTACAGGTACTTGAGAGCCAAATTTTAACGCTTTTTTTATTACTATGAAGGAGGTTGTAGGCATTTCTCCTATCCATTTTGCTTTTTCATGGACAAGGTTTTCAAATTCATCGCCTGCTTCTGCAACAAATAGAACATAGCCCCAATTATGCATTTGTTCTGCGGAATGTTGTTCTCCAAAAAAGATCATTTTTACTGTACGAGCTAATCCAATATGTCGGATCATCCTCTGGGTTCCACCATTAGCAGGAAAAATACCTCGATGAATTTCTGGAAATCCAAAATTGGACCTTTTAGTCGCAATAACAAAATCACAGACTAAAGTTAATTCACATCCCCCACCGAGAGCAAATCCATCAACCGCCGCTATTAAAGGCTTTGGAAAAGCTTCAATAAGATCATAATATCTAAGCTTTTGTTGCATTGCGAGCATCATATCTGAAGGGACTTTTGGAGATATTCCTTTACCAAATCCAGTTGCCAAATCCGCTCCAGCACTGAATGCAGGTTTCTTCGTGAAATCTTTAGTTCCTCTTAATACAACACACCGAATATCTTTATCAGCTTCCATATCTTCAAGAGCTAAAAATACTTCTTTAACGGTTTTTGTCTGAAGGGCGTTGAGCTGATCAGGTCGATTAAGTGATATAACGGCATAATTGCCATCAATTCCTTCTCTAATGACATTACCTTCATCATCAACTTTTTTAGGCAATTCAATTTTAATGTGTTCATATTCTGTCATTTTTATTTACCTATTTAGGTTTATTTCATTTATTGTTTGTTTTAATCAAATTTCTTTAGATAAGAATAATTTATAATATTTTTAGTAAAATTAAAAATTTTCAAATTTTTTAATTTTTTAAACTTGAGTTAAATTCTAAAATATCTATTCTTTATCGATTTAATAAAAAAAAAGGAAAAAAAAAAAATAATGATATTAACTATCTTCTCATCTTGATAAAACCACCAGACTTCATCAATTCACATGGTTTTAAGTAATCTTTGCCCGTTTCAACAGCAAGTTTCTCTAACATTCCTGCCCATTTCTCATAATTCTTTCTACCTGCCGCAAAGGGTCCTGGAGTATTCATCCCTGCCATATTTGCATCATCAATAACTTTAAAGCCTGTAACAATTTTTTCTTCTAAAATACGACATCCTTCATTTAATAATATTGCCATTGCGTTCTCTAAATTGAAAATTCCAGCAGGATTGGATTTATCTATTGTAGGTCTCTTGCCTTCAGGCCATTCATAAAATCCTTTATTTGTTTTTGCGCCTAATGTACCATCAGCAACCATTTGAGTTAAGACCTTGCCGGGTTTGAAGTCAGGGCTTAGGGTTTCAGTATAATAATCCATAGTATGTTTCATGGTATCAATCCCTACATAATCGGATAACTCGCAGGGACCCATCGGCATTATTTTACCGTCTGCATCGATTTGGTCCCAAGAAACCCCCTTTTCTTTAGCTTGATCGAATACCCAACTCATATATATCTGGACAGGTGCGTTCATACGATTCACAATAAATCCAGGCCTATCTTTTAATACTTTTGGTACAAATCTCTTACCTCTGAGGCATGCAAGCTTCTTGCCAACCTCCACTCCGATATCCATTGCTTCATCGGAAGTTTTATCACCAGCAATTATTTCAATACATCTCATAAGAGCAGGAGGGTTAAAGAAATGCATTCCTATGACTTTATCAGAACGATTTGTGGCAGAGCCAATTTCAGTAATACTCATTGTTGAAGTGTTTGATGCCAAGATGGCATGGGCAGGGGAATTCTCATCTGCTTCCTTAAAAATAGCTTTCTTAATATTCATGTTTTCAGTTGCTGCTTCAATAACATAATCAGCATCTTTTACACCTTCAGCAGTACTGGTAAATGTTTTTAAATTTGCCATTAATGCGTCTGTAGTTATTCCTTCGCCTAATTTTCCTTTATCTTCCACTTTTTCTAATTGAGCCTGAACGTTAGCTACACCTTTTTTAACAATCTCTTCATCCACATCAATGAGATTAACATTAAAACCTCCCATTAAAGCTAATTGGGCGATTCCATGGCCCATTACTCCAGCGCCTATAATTGCAACATTTTTAATTTCAACCATTTCTTATTTCACCTTTAATATAACTTTCTATGCTTTTTTCTTTTTTTATTTATTTTTAATATATAGGATAATAATATTTTTTTTTAATCTTTAACTTTTTATTTTTCTAATTTGTAAAGTGATGATCCAATTGATAAAAATGAATTAATCTTTTTTGATTTTTTAAAAAAAGATAGATCACTTAATTTCCTGATTATAATGTATCTTAAAATAAAAGACTATTACGATTCATTTATTTAATCAAGAAATATTATCCAATTAATTGTTTTAAATTCCGAAGTTAGCTTTAAAAAAGAGTTTACTTATTTAAATCATCCAAGACTTTTTCAAAATCTTTGTAATCAGGCAAATTTTCTAAACAAATTGTTATTTTTAACAAATTCTTATTTTCTTTAAGTATATATTTTCTAATAGTGGGTAACATTACATCCGCACTTATTTTTGCATTGAATCCAATCATTTCATTTGAAACTGGAGGAAATAACAAAGATTTTAAACCGGTTTCATCAGCTAATTTTAAACTGTTCCATACTGCCATCATAAGCTTTTTTCCTTCATGACCTTGTCCGATTTTTG
>JAEOTJ010000182.1 GCA_016839905.1 Promethearchaeota archaeon
AGCAACAATCTCTGCAATGGTGAAACAATCGTGCACTTCACATACTTGAATATCTTTAGGACTAAGACCAGACATTTGATAAGCCTGTCTTGCCGCCTCTTTCGTAGCTAAAAAGCTCGTAATCTCATCTCTATCATGTAATGACATTGCAGCACTTCCTTGCCCAGAACCAGTTATCCAAATAGGAGTATCTGTAAATTTTCTTGCAACACTTTCAGCTGCTAAAAATAGACATGCTGCGCCATCCGTAATCAAGCTACAATCAAATAAGCGTAGAGGAGAAGCAATCATTGGATTTGAAGAACTTTTAAGGAAATCATATTCATCCTTCCAATCAGGAACATCCCTCCCTTGACTTTCCAATCGTTTAATCTTACTATTCATTATTTCTTTGATTGTTTGCTGCATTTGAGCATAGGGATTTTCTTTTCCATTTTCATGGTTTTTAATGCATACATTCATGAGATCCTCTGAAGAGGTGCCGTATTTATGGAAATGTGCTGATGCCATTGTGGCATAAAGTCCCGGAAATGTAGCTCCTGCGGGATATTCGTAAGTAAAATCCGCCGCAGAAGCCAAGGCATCCGTTACTTCAACGGTGGGGACTTCCGTCATGGTTTCTACCCCACATATAGTTATAACATCATGCATTCCTGAGGCTATGGCCAGCATCGCTTGTCTCATGGCAATGCCGCTACTTGCACAAGCACCCTCAAATCTAGGAGCAGGTTTTGGATTTAGCCCAACTAATTCCGCCATCTGAGGGCCTAAATGTCCTTGATGATTGAACAAATCTGCCGTGAAATTCCCGACATAACATGCATCTATATCCTTAGGTTCTATTCCGTTATCAACAGACTCTACTGCATTAAGCCAAGCATCCACCCATAAGTCCGGATTTCTCTTGAGCGGAAAATGTCTTCCAAACTTACTCATTCCAGCTCCAACAATCGCAACTTTTTTGGCTAATTTTCCCATTTCTTAACCCATTTATTATTTAATTTTAATATGCTTTATAATAAAAAATTAGAATTATCATGTGATTAAATTGTACATCTTTTTTCTATTTTATTTAAAAAAAAAGATTGACTTTTTGGATTAAACTTTTAAATACTTGTTTATAGCCTTATTTATTAAAAAGATGTAATCACTCTTAATTTAAGGTTTAAACTGGAATTAATCTTAATTTAATCCTTAAAGGTAAAATCAGCTTACATATGAATAAATCAGAATGGAAAGCAAATCATAATCTCTTAAAAGACCTGGAAATAAAATATTTTAAAATTGATAATAGAAAAAAGATTAAAATTATTTAGAGAAAGTAAAGTCATTAAAGATTATTCTATTGAAATTGTTAAAAGATTATAAGAAGGTATAAATATTTAAAATATAATAATCATATGGATAATAGAATAGATAATTCTAATTTAAAAAGGTTTTATAATAATGAAAGATGTTGATCAGATGGAAGAAATGATCTTGGCATTGACACCAGCAAAACGAGCACAATTATTACAAAAAATAGTACAACATTTAGGAGAAAATTTCCCTAATGTTGAAAATGATCCATCAATCTGTGGCGGCGAGCCAAGAATTGTGCGAACAAGAATTCCGATATGGATTTTAGTACAGGCACGTCAATTAGGAACAAGTGAAGCAGATATTTTAAAATGTTATCCTTCATTACGAGCAGAGGATTTAGTAAGTGCGTGGGCGTATTATCGAGGGCATAGAGAAGAAATTGATCAACAGATTAAAGATAATGAGGAATCTTGAATAATGATTCGTTTTTATGCGAATGAGAATTTTCCTCTTCCAGTAGTGCAGCATCTAAGAAAACTAGGATATGAAGTTATAACTATTCAAGAAACGGGTCTTGCTGGCAAAGCCATATCAGATGCAGAGGTTTTAAATTATTCAATAAAAAAAAAAGTGTCCTAATAACTTTCAATAGAAAACACTTTATTCACTTACATGCGGAGAAACCAGACCATCATGGTATAATTGTTTGTACATTCGATCCTGATTTTAATGCTTTAGCAAATCGTATAAATCAAGCTATAGGGGAACAGAAGGATTTATCTAAAAAATTAATTCGAATCAATCGCCCTATACGATAAAATCAAATAAGACAAGAATAAATCGTATAATGACCAATCTGAAGAGCTTAACGAGTAAAAAGAAAAGATAAATACTTAAATACTAAAACAATGTCAATGCATTGCAAAAAGATAATAAGAGCATTATTTAAAGCTTCTTATCGAATATCCAAAGACATTGGTATGATATGAATATCTGATTATAAATTTAATTACATTATCAATCATTTAACTTACTTCAAAAAAACCTTGCATCACATTTCTTGCAGGAAGTGCTGTTTTTTTTTAACTTTTGTCCGCATACGGGGTATTCTTTTTAATACCCTTGATGATTGAACAAATCTGCCGTGAAGTTCCCGACATAACAAGCATCTACATCCTTAGGTTCTATTCCGTTATCAACAGACTCTACTGCATTAAGCCAAGCATCCACCCACAAGTCCGGATTTCTCTTGAGCGGAAAATGTCTTCCGAACTTGCTCATTCCAGCTCCAATAATCGCAACTTTTTTGGTTAATTTTCCCATTTCTTAACACATTTAATATTTAATTTTAATATGCTTTATAATAAAAAATTAGAATTATCATATGATTAAAATGTACATCTTTTTTTTATTTTATTCAAAAAATATTTAACTTTTTTGGATTAAACTTTTAAATATTTGTTTATAACAATATTTAGTAATTAATTAGATAAAATGGCGATTAATATTAAAAAAGAAAACAAATGTAAATTTCTGTTAATAATCATGGGATGTTCCTTAATACTGTCAATTATTAATTTAAGTGGTAATCATTTAATTAACGAGGAAAAAACTGGAAGAATTAATAGAACTGATTTAAAAGTTGCTGCATCAGATATCACGATAATTACACCAGAAAATAGAACTTATACGGAACCGATGAGCGGATATTATCCTGCAACTTATGGATTTGAAAACGATGAAATCGGAACAGATCCCGAAGAATTTGTTTTATATGAAACTGGAGGGACCATTGAAGTCATTGAAGAGTTAGATGGACATCGAAATATAGTAGATCTTTATGATACGAGTGGAGGCACAGATAGAGTTTACATAAATAATGAATTTAATGAAACTCACGGTACAATTGAATATTGGGTAAGAACAGATAATGTAAATAAAACCAGCACATTTTTACTCGTGGGTGATGGAGGGACTCCACCTTACGTTGATTTCATGCAGTTATTTATAGAAGATGGCAATTGGAAACATAGACCCAGTACGGCAAATTTAATCATTCCAAATGTGGCAACACCTCAGAATAACACATGGCACAGAATAACGATTCATTTTAGATGTGTTGGTGCTCCTGCTTACAAGGGACTTGCAGTAAAAAGCTGGAAAGTAATCGTAGATGGTGTAGATTCAGGACAATTGGGTGCTCGAGCGTCTGAACGCACGCAAGTAATAAAAACACAATGGCAATCGGTAGATGCTTATACGGATTATCATACTTATGTGGATGCTCTCGGCTATTCTTGGGATCCAAATTATAACATTGGAGATAATCTAAACGAGGGATTATTACTCAGTTATAATAATAATACAAATCTAGATTGGACGGGCTATTCCTTAGATGGACAGCCTAATGTCACAATTTTAGGAAACACTACAATTCCAATGAATTATGGTTCACACTCAATTCAAGTATTCGGAAATGATTCGATTGGAACTAATTATGAGTCTGATATAAGATATTTTTTAGCTCCTGGGATTAATCTTATCACACCTGAAAGTAAAACATATACGGAACCGATGAGCGGCTATTATCCAGCAACCTTTGGATTTGAGGATGAAGATGATGGAACATCTAATCCGAGAGCATTTAATAATATTATCTATGCTAGCTGTGATTCTCAAGTAATATCTGAAATTGATAATCATAAGAAGGTATTAAGAGCATATGATAATAACGGTGGAGGTGCGGCAATTATCAGACAAAAATTTAATGAAGCTGGTTTTCAGAATCAAACATACGGTACTGTTGAATATTACTTTAGAGTTTCTTCTACAGGCTACAATACAGAGTTTCGTATCAATTGGGGCTATGGGATAGATGATGCAGCAATCGTCATGAGAATAGAAGGAGCTTCAGGTAATTGGCAAGCTTCCAATGTGAGCTGGTATCAAATTCCTTATATAGCTAGCTCTTCTGCAAATACATGGTATCATATTAAAATTCATTTTAGATGTGAGGGTGCGATATCATATCAAGGATTAGGTGAAAATAAATTTGAGCTATTAATTGATGGTGTAAGTAGCGGGGAACTCCCGTTTAGTGCTAATTCTTCAGAAATTGCAATGATACAACCAATTTATACTGCAATGGGGATTTATGATGGAAACTATGCCTATATAGACGCGATTGGATATTCATGGGATACTCTATACAACATAGGTGATAATATGAATGAAGGTTTACTCCTTAGCTATGATAATTATACGACTCTAAATTGGACGTGCTATTCTTTAGATGGACAAAATAATATTACTATTTTTGGAAACACTACAATCCCCATGAATGATGGTTCTCACTCAATTCAAGTATTTGGAAATTATTCACTTGGGATTAATTATAAGTCTGAGATGAGATATTTTTCAGCTCACAGGATTAATCTTATCACACCTGAAAGAAAAACTTATACGGAACCGATGAGCGGGTATTATCCTGCTACATATGGTTTTGAAAGTGATGTTCCTGGAGGAGATGCAAAGAATTGGAATCATGATGTAGTAGGTGGTACTCATTCATATATAGTGGATTCATATAAAGGACATGATCGTGTGTATGAATTATGGGATAACGTGGTAGGTAATCCTGATACGCGTACTAACTATAATAATCAGTCTTATGGGACAATTGAATTTTGGGTTCTTGTAAAAATATTACCCAACTATGTAATGTTTGTAGATTTCAAACAAGGTAATATTCTTGTTGCAAGACTAAAACTTGTAACAGGAGATTATCTGTATGCGGATAATGGATCCACACCAGTTAGTTTGACAGAATTTGGTAATATTCAAGAGGATCAGTGGTATCATATTAGGGTTGATTTTCGTTCAGCTTTAGCGGGTCAATATATGGGATTAGCAGATGATTCTTATGTAGTATATTTGAATGGGATTAAATGTAATAAAGATTTATTATTAAAAGTTCAATCTACTAGATTAAATAGCCTTCAATTTACAACTGGAAATTCTATTGGTGATCCAAATTATTTTGCTTATTTTGATGCTGTAGGATATTCATGGGATCCATATTATAACATTGGAGATAATATGAATGAAGGTCTTTTGCTTAGCTTTGAAAACAGCACTAATATTGATTTTAACTGGACGGGCTATTCATATAATGGGCAAAACGATGTAGCAATTACGGGGAATACAACAATCCCAATGCCCGAACAAGGTGGCTATACCATTCAAGTATTTGGTAATGATTCATTAGGCACCGTTTATTCATCAGAAATCAGGCCCTTTTATGTCGGTTCAATCTTGTCTTTAAAATCTCCTGAACCGCTTACTTATACAGAGCCGATGAGTGGCTATTATCCGGCTACATTTGGTTTCGAAAATATTCAAAATGGAATCCCAGATCCAAATTTTTCAGGAGGAGGGTCTTGGGAAGTCATTGAGGAATATGATGGTCATCAAAAAGTCCTTGAGGGGACGGGTTTTTATCAACCCTGGGATGAAGAAAAAGATTATGGAACTGTTGAGTATTATGTGGCATCTTCTGATACAGATGGGGATTTTGTTCAATTGCATTTAGGGAGTTCATCTGGTTATCCCTGTCAGCTTTCTTTAGGAGGTAGTAATCTGTTTGGAATAAATGATGGTGCTTGGACGCCTTATCAGTCAGCTTCCTCAAATACATGGTATCATGTTAGGATTGATTTTGAAGCATCGACGAGTGGATATATGGGCTTAGCGCAGTATGATTTTTTTGCTTATATAGATGGAACGAGGTATGGTCCATTTAATTTTAGTATTAATGAAAAACCAAATCGTTGGACAATGTGGAGTAATGACTACCCTACTGATCTGCATTTTGATGCAATTGGTTATTTATGGGACCCAAATTACAACATTGGAGATAATCTTAACGAGGGATTATTGCTAAGTTTTGATAATTTTACAAACTTGGATTGGATGGGTTATTCAATAAATGGACAAACAAATATAACAATATTAGGAAATACTACAATTCCAATTCCAATTGACGGTGATTATACAATTCAGGTATTTGCTCGAGATAGATTTGGAACAAGTTTTACATCAACTTTAATTTCATTTACTATTGATATGGTTCCTAATATCTCCGAAGAGGTTGATGATGATGATGATAAAGACAATGGAGTCCCTGATAATTTCAATCTAATTTTCATATTCATTCTAGTCTTTTTTGGCGTTACCATAGCTGTAGCGTCAGGAGCGGGAATAGTATATTATAGATTAAAAGCTGAAAGAAAACCAAGAAGGTCTGAAGAACTGCCTTCATCATCTAAAGCGGACAAGCACCCTACTGATGACTTTGATAAATATCTACTGAAAGAAAAAGCTGATGAGGTTAAAGTCGCAAGGCCTGTAGTTAAACAAGAGGGTGTTGTTCCTAAAGAACCAAAAAAACCTAAAAAGTTAAAAAAACCTAAAAAAGCCGCTGCAGGAGCTGCCGCTGTGACAGCCCTTACAAAAGCAGACAAAAAAGAAATAGCGGAAACAGAAGCGGAAATGGGAATTGAAGAACAAAAATTTACTTGTATAGTTCATAAAGGACCAATTGAGGCGGCTAATATTTATCTCTGTCCACAATGTAAAACCTTTTATTGTACAAAGTGTGCTGCAATCCTAAAAGAAAAGGGTGAAAAATGCTGGTCTTGTGAAAAGGAAATAGAAATTGAATCGGGGCACATGTTGAGTCCGGGACAGCAATTGCAACTCAAAAAGTTAGAATCCAAGATGGATTCCTTAAAGACAACATCAAAAAACCTTGACGAATCCTTTTATGCAGAAGCAATTCAAGAAGAAGAATATAATACCATGAAAAAATCGCTGACAGAAAAGATTAAAATCCTTAATAAGGAAATAGAGGAATTAAAGGGCTTAAAATAGGTATAATTATTCTTTAACTTCTATTAAGTCCCGGCTGACGATAATATTAGGTAACTTTTAAATATGATTTTAATGTAAAATCAATTATTAATCCCTTTTTTTTATTAGAATATTTTAAATTGATTATTATGAAATATTTCCTCAGTGATTAACAACAGCATAAGTGAAGTAGATATGTCTGATTCTATCTCAAAATCTAAACGTATAAAGAGAAGAAATAATGATAATACAAAAAAGAAAAATGGAGTATCTTATTCAGAGATAATAAAAAGGTTACTTAAAACCAAAAAAGGATAATATTTTCATTAAGGAGTTACATCTTAATAATTTTCAAATTGATTGATTATAAGTTAGAAACAAGAATCATCTTGTTAGAGTACGTATTATAAACAAAAAGATTTGAATTTATAATGATTTATAGTGATTATATAATGAATTCATAATGAATTATATATAATTAAGTATATTCCAGAGAATTTTTTATCAGATTTGAGTTTTTTGACCATATACTTTATTTATATTGAAAAAATATTTAAGAAATATTCAATAAATTTTTTTCAAAAGATTTAAATAATAAATATACAAAATAAATACTAGTTCTCAGCAAAAGAATACTGGGCTTAGTAATTTTTAGTATTTTAAAAATCTAGAAGTTTTTTTATTTATATATTAAGGAATTTATGAAGAATTAAAAAAATTTATAAGAATAAAAAAATGAATTTTGACTATGATTATCCTTATGTAGAAGATGAATTAGATGATATGCCTAATAAGATATATGAGGTATATGGCGTAAATAAAATTAAAGAACTTTCTCGACAGCTTCAAACCTTCTTGAATTATAAAACTGCTACAATTCAATATTGGTTTACTCCTAAAAATAATCTCCGACCAAATCGAATGATCAAACAATTAAAAGAAGCTAAAAATACACTTGAAGATCAGGTTTCTAAATTTTTACGATTACTATCAAAATTTAAAGGTGAATCCTATGAACCCAAGCTAAAAATGTTAGTAAAAAACCTTAACCTTACAAATGATAGACAAGCTATCCGTCTCAAAACAGATCTAAACAGCATAACTCAAGAACTTTTTACATCCATTCATATTTTATCAGAACAAGATTTACACTTATATCCTGAATTATTGAAATTTATATCCAAGCTTACTCAAGAACTATGTAATGTCAGTAGCATAATTAATAACTGGGCCGAGGGTTTCTATGAAGAATTAAGATTAAACTATTCTCAACTATATGAAGAACTTAGCCTAATAGTTCCAGAGAAAATAATAGAGAATAATATTAAGAAGCCAAAATCTTTGGGAAGTGGATTAAAAGAATGGTAGAGCATACTATAGTTTCTCGAAAAACTACTGATGAGGATAGAATTGCTATTTGTCCTCAATTTGGGTGTGAATTTATAAAAAGAATAAAACCCTTAAAATTCGGTTTTTTAGGGTTCGGAAAATACCCAAGATGTAAATATCATTACACCCCTTTAGTATATTTAGATGAACGGATTGGAGAGGTTGTGGATGGGGCAATAGCATGTTTATTTGATAAGAGTGGTTTACTCCCAAAATCTCTACTCACGCTAATCAAGCAAGAATGTCCCGAGGAGTATATTGGGTTTATAAATAACTGGGTGTATTGCATTACCATAGGTAGAGGTGCAAAAATTATAGCTAAATATATGAGGATTCTGGCAGAAACCTATCTAAAACAACTTACCAATAAACAGTTGAAAGCCCTTAAGAATGATACAAATAACCTATCTAACGCAATAAAAAGAGGTATAGATGAGATTGCATTACAGTTTGAAAGGTTGCTTAAACATCTTCGAGCTCATTCTGAGGTGTTGGTTAATATAAATGAACTCTCAGAACCCTCTTCTAAATTGAGGGAAATCTTGAATACTTGGTTAGAACTCTCGGAAAAAGAGGTAGAAGAATTATTAGATATGGAGAATAAAAACAATATTCCTCTATCTCAGGTAAAAAATTATTATGATAAGATTATAAACTTAGGTATATGTAAGTGTTTACTTGGATTACCACCCATTGATACAAATCTGAAAAAAAGAAAATTAACTGCTTTTGATAGATTCTCTGCATATCATGAATTTTGGAGGGAACATCTTACAGAAAAATTTACAAAATCAGATATAAATGCTTTAAAATCCAATAATCAAAAAATATCCAAATCTGTTAATTTAAGCAATGAGTTTAAATTGGATAATTTAGAGATTTTAACATCAAAGAATAATTTTTCTGCTATAAATGTTATGAATACCAATGGAAGTAAGTATAAAAAGCACTACTTTACAGGTCTTAAAGGAATTTCAAGATTAAGACTTAAAATAAGTCTATATTTTTTCAAATTGATAAGAAATTCTGGGATTGAAATTTCTAAATTAATTTCTCTTTTTAAAAAAAACATATTGGATAATATTAATCTACCTAAAGAACTTACCTTAGAAGAGAGAGAAATTCTTATAAAAATGGTGAAACATAAAGATTTTGATAAATATTTTTCTGATTTAGCTCATACTATAGTATATTTAATTAATAGTAGCATCCTTCATAAAAAGATTGGAGCTAAACCGAAGGTATCTCATATTGCTAAAGCTTTAAAAAAAAAAAATATCAATCTATTTCACTCACAAAATGTCTTTCCTATGACTCTTACTGATATATATGATTATTTAAAAAGTAAGTATGATGATTTCTTTCCCGAAAGAGGAGGGGCTACAGAATTTACTACTCAAGAGAAGAAAAAACGATGGAAAAAAGATATAAAAGATAGTAAAATCATTGGAGCAAAAATAAAGATATATATAATAGAAAATATCTATAATGGGAGATATATTAGGGATGGGAAAGCTCAATGTCCTAGATGTGTCAATGAGAAATTTATTATAAATACAGATATTTCAAGATTAGAAGCATTGGAGTTCCATCATGAAGGTGTTGAAAAGGCAAAAGAATATACTGTAAAGCAGTTATTCTTACTATTCCAGAGCAGTTTTGGAGATCCAGACTTTCTAGAAAAGCTGATTCTAAAAATGGAATCTGAAAATATTGAATTAATTTGTAGTAATCACCATAATTTAATTCATGCTGATTATTATAATATATTTAAACATCTTATTAATTGGGAAGATATTTTTTCTTTGGAATCAATTTTAATAAATTCTCTAATAAGGGTATCAGTAAATAGCTATGCAAAGAAAAGAAAATATTCAATGTATAGAAAAAATAGAATTAGATATTCTATTAAAGCTTTTATTCAGAAAAGATATATTCTAGAGAAATTATATAATAATATTTGTCCCATCTGTAGAGAGATTAATAGTAAGTATTTTCTACCTTCCTTTGATTTTCATCATCTTGATCCTGAGAATAAAACGATTGAAGCTTCATCTTTATTCAGGTCTGATTTATCATGTTCTGAAATTGTAAAAAAATTAGAAGAAGAGCAAGGGATATACACATGTAAAAACTGTCATTCAGTTTGTCAAGATCCTAATTCATTGGATGTAATACAACGAATTTATGATGATAAAGCTTTTGTAAGGAAGATAATTGAAGATGTTAATCGTTGTAATAAAAGAACTATACTTTTAAGGTATATACCTTTGATTGGAGCCCCTTTACAAAAAGAATTTCCTCTATTCGATGCAAACCTTGATTATCTATTCGCTATTGATGAGATTATTAGTTATAATCAAGAAGCATCCAATAAACTCATTGCTAATCATTTAAATGTTACCAATGATGCCGTGCGAAGTGCAATGCGTAATCCTTTTTTCACTCCTTTCATAGATGTTTATTATCCTTATGTAAAGGCTGAAAAATTTTATACTTTAACTGATTATGGGAAAAAAGCATTAGATTTATTGAGATATTTTAGAGATTATTACACGTCAGACTGATTTATCTCAGGTTGTCAAATTTTGACATATTAGAAAAATGCAATTATAAGGTACTATTTATTTCTATAATTCAGCGATATCTCGACTAGCTATAATATTATGGTCTAATTCTAAGATCTTTTCGATTAAAATATCCCCCATTCTAATTGGAGCTTTAACAACTGTGTTAGCTATTAAATTCAGTGCATTTTCTAATTTTTCTTTAAGAATAGGCTTATCAGATCGAACTGGAACCAAAGGTAGAAAACCATTTTCAACCCTAATTGTAGTTGTTAAGATTCTTTTCGGTTCATAATATTCTTGTTCGGCATATTCTAAACCTCGCTTGCATGTATATCCCTCAAATGACACATCTCCTTTCTCATCTTTTTTGACTTGAATAAGACAACCAGTAGGACATACTATACAGCGTATTTCCGCAACAATATCCGTAATACATTCTGACATTTTTATTTTTCACCTCTCTGTTAATCCTCCTCTATTAACACTTCTGGACGATCAATAACCTCAATCTCTAATCGTCCACAAGCGGGATTAATATTAATTTTTTCTAAATTCAACTTTATTTCAATCATTTCACTTGGGATTACGTGAATCTTCTTCTTACTATATATTATATTCTTCTCGTGATCTTTAAATTGTATTAGTTTTCTTGTTCCAGGCATTTTAACTCTTAGTGTAAATATTATATCTTTACCAATATCACTCTTACTCATAAAATCTGGTTTGATATAATTAACATTTTCACCAGGAATGCATTCTATTCGATCTTCTCTATTCCGTTTTTTTCCCCATCTAATTTTTACATACTCAGCAGCATTTCTTCCTGCTCGTCTAGCTTCCACTGTTACCATATCAACTAGATCATGGACTTGTAACACATTCCCACAAGCGAAAATGCCATCTATCGTTGTTTCTAAATTATTATCAACTACAGGGCCATTATTCGATGATAATTCAGCTCCTGCTTTCAAAGTTAGTTCGTTTTCAGGAATTAACCCAACCGATAATAATAATGTGTCACATTCTATAAATTTATCTGATCCTATTATTCTGTCAAAGTTTCTATCTACTTTACTTAGAGTTACACCAAGAATCCTATCCCGACCATGAATTTTAGTTATCGTGAATCCAGTAATAAGTGGAATATCATAATCTTCTAAGCATTGTACTTGATTTCTTAGCAACCCGCTCACGTAAGACATTATCTCAACAACAGCATTAACTTTACATCCTTCCCAAACTAGTCTTCTCGCCATTATCATGCCAATATCGCCGCTACCTAAAATCACGTATGTTTTACCTGGTAGCCACCCTTCCATGTTCACAAACCTTTGAGCTTGCCCGGCAGTATAAATCCCTGCAGGTCTAAATCCTGGAAGATTTATATTACCCCTAGTTCTTTCACGGCAACCCATTGCTAAAATTACTGCTTTTGGTTTAATTTCAATGAGACCTTCATCCTTATTTACGGCTAATATTGTTTTATCTCTTTTTAATTCAATAACCATTGTATTTAATTTATAAGAAATATCCAATCGTTTAATTTCATTGATGAATCTTTGTACATATTCTGGACCTGTTAATTCTTCTTTAAATTCGTAGAGTCCAAAACCATTATGAATGCATTGTAAGGCAATTCCTCCTAATTCTCTCTCCCTTTCTAAAATTAATACATCTAAATTTGCTTTTTTCACTTCTATAGCAGCAGCCAGCCCCGCTGATCCACCACCAATGATTGCTACATCCGTATTATATTGCTTCATGATTTAAACACTCCTTTTATTACTTTGTTTTAATCGGAGGTCTTTAGTTTTGCATGCTAATAAATTAGTATCTTCCCCTCTTTTAGTAATACTTCCATATGGAACATTTAATTCTTTAGATAATATTTCCACCACTCGCGGGCGACAAAAACCTCCTTGACAACGTCCCATTCCTGCACGACAACGGAACTTTACACCGTCTACCGTATTTGCCCCAACAGGAGCCTGAATCGAGTTAAGTATTTCTTGTTCAGATACGGTTTCACATCTACATATAATATTTGCCCATTTCTGATTTTCTTTTATTTTATTATCCAGTTCTATCTGGTTAAATTCTATAAACCGCTCTGGTTTTGGTCTAATTGGATTATAATCTTCTTTAACATTTAAGACTACACCTAATAATTTAAGGAAATCTATAACTTTGTCAGCAATGGCATAACAAGAACTTAAACCTGGGGAAAAAATGCCCGCTACATTAATAAATCCAAAAATATCGGTATTATCTATGATAAAGTCATATTTCCCAGTAGGGACAGCCCTTAATCCCGCAAAGTTTCTAATTGCGCTTTTTAATGGCAATTTAGGTATCATTTTTGCAGCACCATCTAATACTTCTTTCAATCCAGCAGTTGTTGTTGCTAAATTCTTTTTATCTGGAATATTTTGAGCATTTGGACCAATAAATGTATTTCCATGACAAGTAGGGCAAACCAATATTCCTTTGGATACTTTTGTGGGAGTTGGAAATAAGATTTTATTTAATTGGAGGGCATTTCTATCGAATAAAATGTATTCACCTTTCCTTGGAATTATATCAAAATATTCTAAACCAACCATCTTGGAGATTTTAGCTGCATGTAATCCTGCAGCATTAATTATATTATAACCTTGAAATTCCCCTTTTCCAGTTTTAATTGTAAAAATATAATCAGAATGATTAATCCTCTTGACTTTATGATTCCTAAAAAATCTAACACCATTCATGGTTGCATTTTCAGCCAATGCAATAGTCATCTCATAGGGACTCACTATTCCAGCAGAAGGAGCATGCAAGACAGCAACAACATCATCCGTTAGATTTGGTTCCATATCCTTAATTATTTTTTTATCTAAAATCAATTCTAATCCTGGAATGCCATCTTCTATACCTAATTTTCTTTTTTCTTCCAAGCCTTTTATTTGATTATCTTCTACAGCGACTATAAATGATCCTATTCGCTTAAAGGGGAAATTTAACTCCTTATGGGCTTGAGTATAAAGATAATTCCCCCTAATGCAAAGATCCCGACGTATAAACTCTCTTGAAGACCCATAACCTGCATGAACAACCCCAGAGTTCGCCTTTGTCGTGCCTGATGCTACATCCGCTTCTTTTTCTAATAAACAAACCTTTAAATCATATTTTGAGAGAGCACGAGCTATTGTACAGCCAATAACTCCTCCGCCAATTATTATGATATCATAAATCAAGAGTTAATTACCTAATATTGAAAAAATTTTAAAATCAATGATAAAATATAATGTTTTAACAAATAAAAATATGAAAACTCTTTAATTTTATTTGGAAAGAATTTATTATATAATTAATAAGATTTAATAGCTTCTATAAATTTTCTGGTTTTTCTATGAGTCCTTTTTTCATCAATTTATCAATTAAAATCTTAACTGATTGAATATCTATCCCTAATACATTAGATAAATTTTTTAAGTCCTTTTTACCATCACATAAAGAATAGATGTCAAAAACAAAAGGATCCAATATTCCCATATGTAAAAAAAGCGGGGGAATATCTCCTTTCTTAATAGGTTTAATTGTCTCATCAGCAGATTCTAAGACTTCAGAATAGAATTTATATCCCTTTTGAAGTTTTTTTAGAAATTCTATACCCTTTTTCTTTAAATTATCTTTATCTGTAAATGAAATATTCCTTTACACCTTATTTTAAATTCTAATTATAAATATGAAAAAAGAATCCATATTAAATTAAAGGCAATAGCGATTAGTATTAAAATTATTGTTATAGGATTAAAAATTGTACTTTTCAAGGATTTATTCATTTTTAAATTAACGTCTCCATCCATTAAATTTTCAACTAATTGAGTATTGGGCTTCATTGCTCCTTTTTTTAAATGGATGGACCCTAAGAATTTAGGATTTAAAATGCTCTTAATAGCACTATTAAAATCATAAGAATTTAATGAATTGAACGTTCGGTCAAAATCCGTAGAACCCAAATTATCTCCAGAATCACTTGATTTTTTAAATTTTTCCTTACTTTCATCTTTAAGTTTTATATTTGAGTCAGTATCTCTCATTTGTCATTCTCAAGATAAGTACTAACAATAATTATTACCTAATAAAATACTAGAACTTATATCTTAAAACTCTTATCATAATAAATTATTAAATCCTATAAATGCTTTAATAGATTAAATAAGTTTGAAAGATTAGGTTATTGATGGACTCCAAATATAATAAAATCTCTGGTTCTCTGGCTCAAAAATTTAAAGAAATAGTAGGAGAAGAGTTCTTTTTTATAGATAGAGAAATACGATGGGTTTATGCTTTTGGAGGAACCAAGTTTGAAAAAGATTGGATTCCAGATTTAATTTTAATGCCAAAAACCACGGCTCAAGTTACTAAAATTTTAAAATTAGCTAATGATAATACTATTCCCGTGACACCTCGAGGGACCGGAACGAGTTTATCTGGAGGTCCGATGACTCCCTATAATGGTATAGTTTTAGATTTAAGTCAAATGAATCAAATATTATCAATAGATATTGATAATAATATCGTAAAAGTTGAACCTGGGGTCATATGCGATGATTTAAATGAATTATTAAAACCTAAAGGCTATTTTTTTCCACCAGATCCTAGTTCAAGCTCAGTTGCTACACTAGGAGGGATGGTTGCTACGAATGCTGGGGGCATTCAAGCTTTTAAATATGGCGTGACTAAAAATTATGTTCTTAATTTAGAGGTGGTCTTAGCAAATGGAAAGATCATAAATTTAGGTACAGATACCTTAAAATCTGTATCATCTTACAATTTAAAGGATTTATTTATAGGTTCTGAAGGCACCTTAGGAGTTATTACTAAAATTGACCTAAAAATAAGACCCTTACCGAAAGCTAGAAAATTAGGTTTATTTATATTTGAAAACGTGGAGAATTTACAGGATGCTGTTTTAGAAATAAGAAGAAATGGAATCATTCCAAATATATTAGAGTTCATGGATAAATTAATCTTAAAAGCAGTTGTAGACTATTTAGGAGGCGAATTTTATGATTTTCCTAATGGTTATGTTTTATTAGCTGAAATTGATGGAAAAAATAAAAGAGAAGTGGATAAAAGTTTCTCACGATTATTTAAAACTATAATAGAAAAAGGTCCAATATATCATAAAATTGCTGAAAACGATGATGAAAGAGAGAGGTTAATTCTTGCCAGAAAAGAAAACTTACCTGCTTTATCAAGAATAAGCCCTACTACATGTGTTGAAGATTGTACTATTCGAATTTCTCACTTTTCAGATGTAATTAAAAAAATTGAAAAAATCCCTGAAAAAATTAAAGCCAAAAACTTATTAGTAGGTACTGTTTGCCACATGGAAGGAAATCTACATCCTACATTCTTATTTAATGAAAATAATGAACAAGATGTAAAAGATTTTAAAAAAGCAATTGAATATTTGTATGAAGAAATCATAATTCCTGTTGGAGGAACATTAACAGGCGAGCATGGAATAGGAAAAGTAAAGATAAAGTTTCTTGAACTTGAGCATGGCCCTGATGTCGTTGATTTAATGGTGCAAATCAAAGAACTTTTTGATCCAAAAAGAATTATGAATCCAGGGATTGGAAAAGGTGATAAGCGCTCTTTAAATATAAAAATCAATCATAGAAATTTGAAAAACCTGCCTGATAAGATTTTAACTCTAAAATGCATGAGATGTGGCTTTTGCATAACAACATGTCCATCAAGAATTTACCATTTGTTAGAGGCTTATAGTCCAAGAGGGCGTCTAAGCATTTTAAATGGTTTGGTTCATGGAGAATTGGAAATAAATGATTTAATATTAGACATCCTAAATACTTGTACCTTATGTGCTCTTTGTTATTCCAAATGCCCTGCTGGTGTTAAAACTCATGAAATTTTTGAAAAAGCCCGTGAAATCATTCATAAGAATTTTCTCTAATAATAAAATCTCATTCTTTTGAATATTTTTCGATAATATAATTCTGTAAAGACCACGCATACTTTTCTAAATTCAATAATAAAACTTTTTGTTGGATTTGCCTTAAATAGGAAACATCTAAATGTTTAAATAATAATGTTAATTGATCAATTAATTTAAAAATCTCTACGATTGTACTCCAATCTTCTGCCCATTCATTATCTTGTATATTTATTACTTTCATGAATTAATCTTTCCCCCTCACATTCTTAAATTTATAGGGACTATCAATTTTTAAAAATTTTCCCATTCTTTTCCCGCTACATATTTGTTCCTATAAAAAAAATCAAAAAAAAATCCATCATCTTTTTAAATAACCTCTGTATAACATATTATATTAAATAAATTGCGGGAAAATTTTAATCACACAATTTATAAAATTTTTAAAAAAAAGGTTAGTAAAAAGCAAGGAACAATGGCAAATAACTATAAAGATAGGCTCAGAGAGACCTCGGCTAAAATGAATTTAGAGACTGAAAAATGTTGTCCAAAGCCGATTATTGAGTCCAGAGAAGGGGACCAAATTTGTACCAATTGTGGTATGATTATAGGTCGCAACCTTGTAGGAAATGAAAGACGTGCCTATACAATTGAAGAAGTTAATAAAAGAAGAAGAACAGAACCACGATGGAGAGAATTTGGGCCAAGAACGATGTTACCAAATAGTAAAATTGATTCTAAGGGACGATTAATTGGAGCAAAAGGAAAGACCTTATTTTCACGATTATCTAAAATTCAAAATTCATTAATTTCAAGCATTGAACGAAATTTCTGGGAAGCGAAGCCCAAGCTGAAGATGTTAACATCAAAAATGAATATCCCGGATTACATAAAAGAGACCGCGTGGAAGGTATATACTGTTGTGGCAAAGAAGAAGCTCACAATGGGCAGATCGATTGATGGTTTTATTGCAGCCTCATTATATTCAGCAATTAGGGTACATGAATTTCCTCGCTTATTAGAGGAAGTATGTGAAGCTTCAATGACACCCCGAAGAACAGTTCATAGATCGCTTGGAATGATTGTTAAGGAAGTCCTTCCAGAATTAAATCTTAAATACAAACCAATTACCGCAGAACAATTGGTATTTCGGTTTGGAAATGATTTAGGATTACCCATGGAAACCCAAAAGAAAGCAATTAATATGCTCATACAAGCCTCAAAAAACGGTTTATTAAGAACTGGTAAGGATCCAAAAGGCCTTGCTGCTTCCGTGATCTATATGGCTGCCAAGGCAAGTAATTGTCGCAAGACACAAGCTGAGGTATCTGAAATCGCAAAAGTAACTGAAGTAACCCTCAGAAGTCGTTCTAAACAAATTAAGAATAAGTTATAAGAAATAATTTTTCTATTTTTTTTTATTTTTATACGATCTTTGTTAAATTAAAACAAGATTAAATAAGATTAAACCTATTTTTTTTATGCATGTCTTATATTGAGAAAAAATACCTTAATAAAATTAATGAAATTTTTGAAGATTTGATAAATTCCGAAAAACACCTACTCGAATTACTTAAAGACAAATCTCTTAAACATGGAAATGACATAGCTAAATCTTGTGCTGAATTTAATAATAAAATTAATCTCATTCTTAAAACTTATTATCCTGAAATTAAAAACTTGGATGACAAGTTAGAAATTAAGGCAACATTGAAATTTTATTATGATTTAATAGATAAACTGACTGATTTTATCAGGAAAATAGAAGATTTTCAAAAAATTGATGAAAAATATTATAATAAACTAATAGAATTTGTACAGGATAAAGACTCTTTAATTTTTGGCAAGTATCATGATGTATGTTCTCAGGAATTAACCGCTTTTTATGATTTAAAATCAAGAGAAAATTTAGAAAGAATTATTGCTGAAAAATTTGAGAAAAGAAGCAGGCAATTCTTCACGATTGGCCCTTTAGAAGAAGAGATCAAGAAAATGGCAATGACCGCAGGGGCAGACCAAGTATCTATTAAGACCATAGAGGGAATAAATGAAGAAGATTCATTTGAGTCTGCTCAATCAGTTATCAACTTTTCTTTAGAATTAGATAATGAGAAGAGATTAATGGAAGTAGGAGAAGAAATAAAAAAATATTTAGAATCAAAAAAATATAAGGTAAAATTATTGAGAAATTCAGTTATTACTGATGCAAAACTTTTTCCGGATTGATAATTTATTTTTCATGAAATTTCCTTATTTTTTAATCTCTGATCAGGAGGTAAATTTCTCACTTCCCATTTTACTGCTAATACATGATATAAAAGAAAGATTAAACCCAATGAAATTATGATCATGGTGAATAAAGGTATGATACTTACACTAGAACTAAAGATAGTTGAATGTAAAGCCATTGGAAAAAAAATTAAGATAACTGCAAGGAAAAATAATGTTAATCGCGACAAAAATTCTCGCTTCCAAATACTCTTCTTCAAATATTTTAATGCCCTTTTTGAAAGTTGATTATTTATAAATGTGTTAGCTCCGCTAATCTTTAATTTTAAATGCTTAATTTCATTATTCTTAATCATATTTTGAAAACTTCTTAATAAATATAATAGAGAGAATTGACATTGGTTTATAATGATGTTTTGACAATTTTTAAGCGAAATAGATTTAAATTTGCAGCCATATAAGATTACATATAATTCTATTTTACTTAAAATCAATTTAACATCAATCTCTTGTACTTTTTCAATTACTATTGGGTTAGATTTTATCCCTTCTCCCTTCCATCCCTTATCTTTTGCAATTTCCATAATGTTATCATTATTCAATTTTATAAATATCAATCTATTGTCCCTTATCTTTTTATTTTCTTTAAATTTTAAGATAGCTCACCAAATTTTTATTTTTCCTCGTTTTCTTTTTTATTTAAGATGATTTTTTGTGAAAGAGAATGGTCTCTCTTAAAGGTTCCTTTCACAGGGCATATATCTTCCACGGTTTCAAGAATTCTCTCAATCTTTTTCAAATTCTCCTCTGAGTCAATATACCACGTGTAATTAATATCATAAAAACCAGGGAATGGTGCTTTTTTTGGCTCTAAAGCGCTTCGTCTATCGAGAGTTGCCTCGACTTTTAATTTAACAGAATTTACCTTTAAATTTCTAAATGTAAAATAAAGCATTGCTGTTATTTCCAGGCAATTTGCTAGGCTTGCGAGTAAGGATTGCATCGGGCTAGGACCTTTATTTGTTCCTCCTAATTCTTTAGGTCCATCATTATGTATCTCTAAATCGCCAATTCTTGCTTTTACATGCATGTTATTAATTTGCTCTGAAATTGCGACCAGCTTAGAGACAAATAATTCATCTCCTTCCTTAGTAAATTTGTATTTCTGCATTTTTTGAAATCGGTTCCTGTAAGCATTAAGGGTCTCTTTATTGATCAACTTTTTATTACTACTCATAAATAATTAAGATTACTCATTAAATATTTAATTTTTGAAGTATTATCAATGATGATTTAACATGGCAAAAAAGAAGAAAGATGCCCCTTTAACGGGAATAACGGTCTCAAAAGAAGAAAACTTTTCCGGCTGGTATACCGAACTCATTAATAAAGCTGAATTGGCAGATATAAGATATAATATCAAGGGATTTGTATGTTATAGACCTTGGGCCACAATAACGATTAAAAAAATGTACCAAAAGTATGAAGATTTATTGGAAAAGAATGGACATTTACCATTAACTATGCCTTCCTTAATTCCAGAGAGTAATTTTCATTTAGAAGCGGATCATGTGGAGGGTTTTACACCAGAGGTTTTTTGGGTAACAGAAGCAGGTAGCTCTGGACCATTTAACGAGAGACTTGCTCTACGACCTACGAGTGAGACGGCTCTATATCAGATGTATCATTATTGGATTCGAAGTATAAAAGACCTGCCATTTAAACGGTATCAATCTTGTCAAGTATGGCGTTATGAAACTAAGATGACGAGACCCTTCTTTAGAGCCCGGGAGTTTCATTGGATAGAGGCCCATAATGTATTTGCTACAGAGGAGGAAGCTAAACAACAAGTGTTACAAGATATGAAAATGACATATAAAATGCTTCAAGATGAATTTTGTATTCCTATTATCTTTTTTCAGCGCCCAGAATGGGATAAGTTCCCCGGAGCTGTCCACACGTATGCTGCGGATGCTCTAATGGGGTCGGGAAAAGTATTACAATTACCTTCAACACATCTTTTAGGTCAGAATTTTTCGAAACCATTTGATGTGAAGTTCGTGGATACTGATGGAAAAGAGAAATTTGGATATATTACTTGCTATGGTCCCGCAATTAGCAGGATTTATGGAGCAATGATTTCTTATCTTGGTGATGATACAGGTTTAATATTACCATTTGATTTAGCACCTGTCCAAATTATAATCGTGCCCATTTTATTCAAAAACAAGGAGCAAATCGTATTAGACAAAATCCAAGAGATAAACGAGAAGCTTAAAGATAAATATATAGTGAAATTAGATGAAACTGAAGGATCTGCGGGTAGTAAATATTATTATTGGGAATTAAGGGGTGTACCAATCAGAATTGAAGTTGGACCTAGAGATGTTGAGAATGAGCAGGTTGTGGTAGTAAAAAGACACGATGGAGAAAAATCCATTATCAAGGAAGAAAAGCTTGAAGAATTCATTGCGAACGTCGCAAAAAATTACACTAAGGAAATTATTGAGAAAAAAATGCTTGATTTCGAATCTCAGATTGAAGAATGTTATGAGATAGACTCTGCAAAAGAAGCTATTGCAAATAGTAAAATCGTCGCATGTGGATTTTGTTCCATAGATATGAAAGCTTATAAATGTGCGGAAGTAATAGAGAAAGAGATTGGAGGATTTGTACGGGGAAAACGGGTGGATAAAGATAAACATGAATTTGCAAGTTGTATAGTGTGTGGAGAATCCGCAGGATGTACAATTTATATTGCTAAGAGCTATTAATTTCTTTATTTTCGAAAATATTAATTAAAGGCACTAATTATAAATTATAAAAACAAACATTTTATATTTTATTTCCAATTTTTTCAAGTGACTTATCATGTCAGATAAAGAAAAAGTCTTAGATGTATTTAAAAATTCTGATAAGCCCTTGCGACCAGGTGATATTGCAAAAGAAATGGGTATTGAATCAAAGGAAGTTTCTAAAATAATAAAAGAGTTAAGAGAAGAAGGAAAAGTACATTCTCCAAAACGTTGCTTTTACGCCTTAAAATATAAAAAATAAAAAATTAAAATCTTGATAAACCTAGGGTTTCTAACTTTTTACTCTGAATCCAAATATCCTCAAGAACAGCAACAAGTAATTTTATGTGTTCATCAAGCACGGAACCCATTCCTGCGATTTCCATCCCTCCACCAGGAGTTTTAGATAAAACACAGACTACCACTTCTTCAAAATCTTTATTTAATGCCCATAAATTTTCCCTTGGATAAAAGCGGATGCTAAAATTATGACGTTGTTCAATCTGATTAAGTTTTTCTTGATCTGAAGGATTAGTAGGATCAAAGCTCGTGGATATTCTTATATTTACATGTTTCTTTACTCTCGATAATGCCACCATATCAATATTTTCCAATTTAGGCGCGATTATATGAAATCGCATTTTAACTCGGGATAGAGAGTCATTGATTTGTGCTATCATTGCTTCAAAGCTCCTGATAAACCATACATCTTTATAAGATTGTTGCCCTGCGAGCTTGGCACGCTCCCAAAATTCATTCATTGTTAATTCCGCCATTTCCATTTGTTTAATAATGTTCATGATGACATCATCTTGAAGTGATTCAAACACTTCTTTTCGGAACATTCCCTTTATTTCTTCGATGCCATCCATTACATCCTTATGGACTTGAGTAAGTCGACTTTCTAGATCATCTAACGTTCTTGTTAAACCTGCTTCTATGTTAAGATATGTTCCATCTAGATCAGCAGTGATATCAACAGATTCTTCTGATATGCTTCCAAGTTGACCCGAAACTTGATCTAACATTGTTTGTGTAGATGTTACAAATCGATCTCGAAAATAAGAAGTCATATTTTCAAATTGGGCAGATAATACGTTTGCCACGATTTTCTCTGCCATATTTTTTAAGGCTCCTACTCGAAATGTTGTTTCAAATTTTTTTGAGATCTCAGTTTTTACATTATCAATAACACTGGACATATTTTGGAATTCTCTCGTAATCTCATCCGGAACTATTTGCTTTAAATTAGTTATGAACTTTTTTGCTTGATAAACATTCTTTACTTGTTCTAATTCTTTCTCTATATTTTTAAAATCATTCTTTAGCTGAGCAGGTATTTTATTTTTCATTTCACGTACATAATTTAAGTATTCCCCAAACTTTTCAAGTTTTGCTGAATGTTCATCAGTTAGTTCAAATTTTCCTTCAAGTTTAATGGGTGCGGCATTTTTGATGTTCTTTACTACATCCTTGAATTGTCGAAGTTGAGACAATAGCGCTACATACGGAGGCAATGCTGAATACATTGGCGTCTTACCAGGAACTTCACGAATGAGTCCTTTTTCAACTAATTTTTGTGCAATTTCTAATGTCCTCTCTTCTGGAACATTTGATAGCAATGCAACTTCACCAATCATCATGGTGCCTCTTCCCATCATATTAAAATAAACATTCATTTCATCATTGGCCAGCCCAATCATTTCTAATACTTGACGAGTGGCTTTAAATTGATCTCCTGGGTCTTCCATTTTCTTTATATTCACCTTTTATTTTTCTTTTACATAAGATTTTTCAAGTAATTCTAAATGTTTTATTGCTACTATACTTTTTATTTTTTTCATCATATGATCTTTCCTTATTTTTTCTATCATATACTCAGGATAGAATATTTGAACTTTTAAATCACATAGTAAAAATACCCACTCTTGGCGTTTTTTATCTGTAATGGTTGTTAATATATTATCTTTTATCATTGAATCGATTAAAACATCTATGTTTGAATATGTTAAGCCTGAACTTTTAGGTATTTTATTTCTTGGATAAGCCTTCTCTCTCAATATTGCTATATAATCATACTTATCAGGATGAAGCATGGTATAAGCGACTTTAAAACTATCTTGTGGAGTTGGTTTGTATGTGGAAAAAAATTCCCTTACTTGATCCAAATAAGCTTTAGCCACTCCCCAACTAGGACGATTTTTCCCCGCGCTTGCGACTACTTTGGCAGGGGGAGCCCTGATTATTGTAAAATCCGAAACTAAAAATAAATAAATATCAGCTAAGCCTTCTAACCAATCCTGCTTTATTAAATTTGTTTTTATGAATGGATCCAAAGTAATGTCTAGGTTTGATACAATAACATTTAATTCTTCTTCTAAGAAAGTTCGAATTTCTTTTTTTGATCGTGCGCTATCTTGTAATATTTTTAATATGGTCCTTTTCTTTTTACTAGTAAAAATTTGTGCAATTAACTGCTCTTTATTCATATTTTTTAATCGGTCTAAAAAAAATAGCGCATTTCTTAGGTATACTTTAATATTTTTATCAACTACAGCTGCTTTACTAGGATCAGTTCCATGTTGCTCAAGATATTTTAAGATAGTTGCATTAATTTGTTGAAGTATGGCTTCTCCAAACATATCGGGGTCTTCACCCAATTCAAGCATTAAATTAACCATTAGAGGCTCTTCTGATTGCATACCGGTAAAATGACTTGCCACACTACATTGTGCTTTTTCTAATCTAACTAAAACATTACCAGCTTCTCCCGCTCCAGTAATATGCGCAAAAAAAATGCGCATCATATCATCTAAATCAACGACGATACTCTCTGGATATGTGAGTTGAACAATTAATCCTTGATCTTCGGTCCATTTTGCTATAATAAATCCTTTGGGCATTTCTTTTTCTCACATTCTTTTTTTATTATATTTCTTTTTTTTATTTCATTTTTAAATCAGGTTTTACAGAACTTGCTGAATCTAATTGATCCATTTTTTCAGGTATTGCTGTAAATTTTAATACTTTTAAATTGTTTTGAATCGAATCATTAACCATTGTACTTCTATTTCTCATCATTAATGGTTTTTTCACAGTTTTTCGCTTTTGTAATTTCTTCCGCAATGTTCTTACTTTTCTTACCATTGGAGGATATTTATAATGCATTTCATATAAAGTAAAAACCCCGATAAGAACAACCATTCCTACAACTAATATTACAATGACAGAAGTTAAATCAGCTACTTGCTCTATTTCAATATATGAAATTTCAAGATATACATCATCGAAAGAGACAGTAATATTCTGATCCAATCCAAAATCGTCCGCAAGAAAAACCTGGATTATTAGAGTGATCTTAACACCTGTTAGAATTAAAGATTTAACATCTTGTTCTACTTCTTGAAAGGAAGTTGTAGCTGAACTTAGTTTAACAGTTTCTAAATGAAGATTATCACTTATTATAATTCTAATTTCTGAATTTGGAGAGTCACTTGGCCAAGCGTTGTCTATTTTATATTTAAATTTCAGATTTCCATCCAAAATTTCAATATCTTTACCTTCTGTTTTGCTTATTTCATCTCCAATTTGTTTCCAAGAGAGAGTTGAAAATTTATCAATTTTTTTCTCATAAGTAAATGAAAGATTAAAAGAATTAATACGTAAATTCTCCCAAGTATCTTGATCGCTATATATATTATCCTCACACCATATTTTTATTCCTAAAGTTATAGTAAAATTATAGTTATCAGTACTTAAAACTGAAGTTAGATAAAATATTATAAACTCTTCCGGAACAGTTATCATAAAAGTATCAGATGTGCTATTTATTTCTGGATTTGGATCATCTTGTCCTAAATTGTATGTTTGATTATATGCCACTTCATATACTTTATTTTTCTCTAAATCTGAAAATAAAACATAAAATCTTACATAATCATGTGTTGCATAATCTTCGATATCATTATCACCAGGTGCTTCAATACCTCCCGTACCCCCTTCTATTGCTTGAGCACTTGCATTAACAATGGCAGAGACTGAAGCAGAAGTAATATAATAATCAGACATATCAACGGGCATCGTAATATTTCTGTCCCAATGTACGCTTGGAGATTGATCATCCTCTTCATCCCAATCATGATTTGCATAACATCCATAAGGATCAATTCCATGATTATCGGGGAAATCTGGAAAAGCAGGATTTTGTACTTCTGTCCAATTTGTTGTAGTGGGAGGATCTGAGATTAAACTGAATGATCTTTGATTTCCTATAATTTTACTATTTGCATGACCAAGAATTATATTTGAGTCTACATCTGATGTATCTCCCCCCTCAATTACAACCCACGGATCTATTGGAGTCTCAAATGTTGGATTTTCGATCCATTGTTTTGTGATTTCATCGTCAGCTAAAAGATGAATACCTTTATGATTCTTCACTTCTATTGAGTTATTTATTAAATTAAAGCAGAAAATACTAAATATAGATGAAGAAATGATAAATAAGAAAATCAGACACATAAAAATATTCTTATTATTTCTTAAATTTAATCTTTGAGTCAATTATATTCCTCCATTTTTTAATTCTTTATTTCCTTTAACAATCTCTACTTTATCTGGTGGAAGCCCTGTTTTATGGGATATATCTCCTGTTAATAAAAATTTAGGTTTTTCAAGAAACTTTTTTACAATTTCATCTCGATTATGAACTGCAATTGGTTTATTTATCTGTTTCCTTTTATTAATATTTTTCCTTAATTTTTTTGCTTTTCTTACCATTGGAGGATATTTAAAATGTTTTTCATATAATATAATAGCCGATGTAATGGCAATAATTCCTATAGTTAATCCAATTAAAAGTGGTGTCCAATTCCCCCCTGTTATTTCTATATCTATGTCAAGATAAACATCATCGATTGAAATAGTAATTATTTCACCCAATTTGAAAGTATCTGCTATGAATATTTGAATTGAAAGAATAATTTCTTCATTTTTTGAAATTAAAGAAGTGATATCAAATCCTTCTTCTTTTGCTTCTTCAAAGGAGGTCTTGGCAGAACTTAATCTAATAGTTTCTGAATGTAATTTATTATTAATTAAAATTCTGATTTCAGAACTTGGAGATAATAAAGATGGCCAAGATTGGTCAATTTTATATTTAAATTTAAGATTTGCGTCTGTAATTTTAACATTTTTACCACTAATTTCCTCTCCCTCCTGATTCCAAGAGACTGAAGTAAATTTATCTATCTTTTTCTTGTAAGTAAATGTAAGATCACAAGATTTAATACATACATCATTCCAAGTATCAGTATCTAATCCTCCTATATTATCTTCACAAAAAATTCTCATCCCCAAAGTTACTGTAAAATGACGATTATCACTTTCTAAAACAGATGTTAAATAAAAGATCAAGCTTTCTTCAGGAACATTTGTCATAATCGTGTCTGGCATACTTGTAATGGGACCAGAATCTCGTCCTAAAAGATAAGATTGATTATAAGCCACTTCATAGACTCTATTTTTTCCTAAATCTGAAAATAAGACATAAAATCTCACATAATCCCCTATAGATCCTTGAGTATTAAATGTAGAATCCCCTGGAGCATCAACATTACTATTGACATCTGCATTGACGACAGCAGTAAGTGATGCAGATGTAATTTCATAATCAGACATATCAACATCCATTTCTATATCTCTATCCCAGTTTACACTTGGAGATTGATCTGGATCTGATCCATCCCCCCATTCATGAATAATATGAAGTCCATTTGAATCCTCCCAATGATTATCAGGTTGGGCAGGAAAATCAGGATTTATAACATCTGTCCATTTTGAAGCTTGAGGTATTCCTGAAATCTTATCAAATGTTTTTTGCTCTCCTAAAACTCTTAAATTAACATGACCTAAACCAGTATTTGCATCTACATCAGAATTATCTCCGTCGCTCCCCTTTTTGGAATACCATTTTTCATCTATCGGAGAATCAAAAGATGGATTTTCAAGATATGATTCTGGTATTACAATAACAACAATAGCAGAAATTACTGAAATAACGGAAATTACTCCAATTAAACCTGCGATTATTTTTTTTTTATGTAGATATATCTTACTTCTTCTATCCAAAATCGAATCCCTATAAGAATCAAATAATCTTTTATTTATAAAAAATACTTTAAAATTATCGAATTATAATAAAAATAAAAATCTACTTATTTTTAAAATATGGAATGTTATAAAAGATTTTTACAATTTAATATAAATACTTTTCTCCTCATTTGAGTAAAGCAATACCTACCTATTATCAATAGTTAAAAACAAATATAAATGATTTTAAAGCAATTCTTTCACTCCAAAATCATTTCAAAGTTATTCTCGAGAGCAAGAAACTTATGGAGATTGAGGGAGAGGTGTCAATTTGTGCCTATATTCTTCCTTTTTTATGAATTCTTTTTCAATTCCTTTTTTTGAACAATCTAAGCATATAACTATTTTTGGAGGAAAAAAACTTATGGTTTTTGGTACTTTTAAACTACCACATTCAGGACATTCATAATACATTTTTTTTTCTACCTCTATAAAATTATATTGAAATTTCTATTCACTTTATATTTATTTAAATGAAAATACATAATTATGCTATTTGAGAGCACTAAATATCTTTTCAATATTACAATATTAATTTACACTCTACATATTCTTGTTTCATGTTATTTTTATTTTCATTTAAGTATTTAGATATTTTTTTTACCATTTTTTTAAATTCAGGTAAAATTTCTGTGAGATTTAACCAAGAAGGAATAATTGTTATTAATGAAATGCCATTGGAAATTGAACTAACAAGCATTATAAATTTATTAAGATGTATATTTGCTTCCTCAAAAAAAGAATAAGTATCAATTTTTTCTGAATAATTTATTGACATATCAAGATTTTTAGAAAAAGAACGCATGGCTGAATGTAATAGCAGGATTTTTTTATCAATAGATTTATCAATTGATTTATCTCTCATAGATGCAATAACGAATCCATCTTCATCAATAACAGTACATGACAAGACATCTGTCAATAATTTAAATTCTTCAAGTATGTCCTTAATAATATCACGTCTTATAATAAATTTATGCAAGCAACCACAATTTGGACATTCAATCTTCACTTTTTTTAACACCTCAAGATGCATCAATAAAAATTCAAGATATATTAATAAAATTGATTTATATTATGAATGTTAATATCACTTTAAGCAAGGATATTCTTCAATTTATGGCGGAAGCAAATAAATTCTGAAAAGCTACAAATTATCTTATTGAATCTCAACCGATAATCATTGAATTTCTAGTTCTCTTCCCAATTAATCCATTAAATTACTCCTTCATACGCAACCATGAAAATACACCTATTTATAATTTTCTAATTTTTCCTTGATGTCGTGCGAATAACTCGAATAATTTTTAATTGTCTTTAAATAGATTATATTAAGTATTAAGATGAACTTAGTGATAACAAGGAATAGATTAATAATATATGTATAATTAATGCTTGTATTCTCTGCATTTCTTATATTTCCGAATTTAATCAGAGAATTTATAAGAAATATATATCATGCTTCAAGATATTATCAATTTTTATAAAAATGGAAATATTTTAGAGTTATATATTTTTAATTAATATTTTATTAATATTATAAGATAATATTTATAATAAAAAAAAAGATCGAGAATGCATTATATTAACAGAACAGAGGCTGAATGATGGGAAGTTTTATTA
>JAEOTJ010000183.1 GCA_016839905.1 Promethearchaeota archaeon
CAAATTTAAGCTTAGCACTTAGGAGAAATACGATTTAGCCAATATTTCACGAAATTTAGATGTTTTTGCCGAATGCCGACGAATTAGTGGACGCCACGCGTAAACACTTTTGGCGTATGCCGACAAACTAGAAAACATCAAGTTTAAGTATTTTTGTCGATGAAGGTAAATTAAAAATTATCAATTTTTTTAAAAAAAACTTTATCCAATTTAATATAGGAATTTTTATTATACATAAGATTATATAATGAATTTATTAATATTTTTATAGCTTAATTTATATTTTGTAAGATAGTATTTATTTATTTTATAAGAGAAGGAATAAAAATGGTTAAAAATAAAAAAAAAAAAAATTCATTGCTATTTATGATGATTTTAATACTGACAAGTATTAATATGTTCATTTTAACAAATTTTTCTAATTTATCATCAAGCTCAAATAATATAATAAGAATAGATGATGACGTTGAATTAGAATCTAATCCTATCAATACGCCTAAATCATCAATGATGGGTACGCATTCATGGTGGGATCCGAATTGGCCCTATAGAATATTAATAAATGTTACTAATCAAGAAAGTGTTGATTTAAAAAATTATGGAGTAAGCGTAGTCTTTCCTTATGGTACAACCTATTCTGGTAAAGTTAATAACACGCTAAAAGATATCAGAATCATTGAAAATGAAAACGGAAACAACTATGAAAGAAATTTCTTCATATTTCAAGACTTTCCTAATCCTAATGAAGCCACCATTTATTTTAACACGAATATTTCCGCTTCAGCAACAGAGACAGATACATATATATACTTTGGAAATATGGGTGTTGAAACTACAGCTGTACAGAATGGCCTTGGTTTAGTGAAAAATGGAGATTTTGAATATATTCCTTTAGGAGAAGATCCTATAGGTACTCCTGAAATTTCGAAATACTCATATGATCCTGTTGGATGGAATTGGTCTCATAACGTACCAGATAATATCATCCCGTGGGGGGATGTAACTGGTGATGATACAACCTATCAGGGTGTAAGCGATCCTAGTAGTAATTGGCAAAATTGTTTAGTTGATGCTTCAAAGGCGCAAAATCAAGTTCAATTAAGGGGGACATATAGTTATAAATGGGGTACTAATAGAACCTTAGTCCCTGAGGATAAAGGAAACATTCCTATTCCAGGAAATGATGATTATAATGGTGTTCTATATAGCAATCCTTTTGTTGTTCCAATTGTAGGTGATGGTAATCCTTCGGTTGATAAAATATATCTTCATCTTTGGCGAAATATTAGAGCTTGTAGTTTTGAATACAAAACAAATAATGATAATATTGATGGATATTTCCTAAGGATTATAAATGCTTCTGCGGGAATTTCTGATATAGATAATGAAATAATGCTTGGTAATTATCTAGAACTTTTCATAGGAACAGGATCTAATAGTCTAGGAGATACATTACGAAATTTTACTAGTGGAACAGAGGGTAATACCATAAGTACTTTTGCAGGTGATATAAGTGGTGAAATCGTTTTCGATTTAAGCAATTATATGGGAGAGAATATCTCATTAGAAATTGGAATGATTGGGGATGAGGGAGATATTAATGAGGATATCGCATTTGGTCAAATAGATCAAGTATATTTCACATATCAAGTAGATACTGAATTAAATGATTACCAAGAGCAAACAACTAATATAAAAGTCATTACCAGAGATATAGATGGAAATATCGTTCCAAACGCAGAAGTATCCCTAGTGCAAAATAATGCTCCTAAAACAACCCAAACTACTGACGACACTGGAGAATATGAATTTACAAGTCAAAGCTTTGGAATATACAATTTCACAGTTAATTATACCTTTGCTCCTGGTGTAGAACAAGTTGTTTTTAATAGTACTGAAGCTAACTTTGGAACTAGTTTATATAATATATACAATGCAACAGATGTATCTGAAACTTATGTTTTATATTTAGACATTTGGACTATTAATTTTGAAATTGTAGATTGGGACGATGAACCTTTAGATGATGGATATATTAAAGTCTATAACCAAGAAGGTGGTAATTTGTTGAAGACGATACAGCTTGTTAATGGAAGCGCAGAATTTCGTTGTAGAAATGACATAAAATATTTTTATGAAGTTTATTTTGACAATAGCAACTATGTCATAAATGATATTTTATTGAATAAAAGTAATATATACAGATCTGACTATGAAGCGACCTCCAGGAATCTACATCATACTTTTATAGTGAATGAAACAAATATTGGTTCAGGAAGTTTCTATAAAGTTTCTGAACGAATATATACAAACGGTTCAACTAAGGATTTTAGCATAAAAAAGTTAATAAAAGCTAATATAACACTTTCAAATATGGCTGATCAAATTGATAACCTAACTATCTATTATATTGATGAGGATAATAAGACTATTAACAATAAGATTTACGAAAATCTGACTTATTCTGGAGAACAATCTGATTTTATTTCATTGGATATAAGGCTTGCAGATAATGATAAGTTAAAGAATGAAAAATTCGATGCTTATGGGTTATTAATAATAGTTGAAGGTCAAAATAGTACAACGTGTAATGGGATAATTAATATTGATACTGTAGAAAAATGCCATATCAATAATAAAACAGCATTGTCTAAAATGCATATTCGCATTGTTAATATTGTTGACTTTATACATTACCCTGTTTATCCTGTTAGCGTTATAATAACGAATAGCACCAATTCAGTAACGACATTAACGACCTATGATGATGGATGGGCATCTCATGATTCAGATATATATAAACCATTTATTTACTTAATTGGATCCCAATATAATATCTCTTTAAAAAGATTTGGGGAAGATAAACTATTTAAAGTAAATTATACCGCTCCTTCACAGTGGATGCCAAATGTTACAGTCGGTGAAATGAATATCACGCTTAATGAGAATTCGACTATTTTTCTTTACATTGATATGTCAGGTGCTCCAGTCGATCCAGAAACTCAAATTGAAGAAATATCATCAACTACTTTTGTAACTTGGGGAGAGAATGTGACTATTATTGTAAATGCATCTTATAGTCCAGATGGTGATCCTCCTTGGACTCTCCTTACGGATCCTGGAACACTTCAATGTTCTGTAAAAAGTTGGACTACTGGGGATACATTTTTAACAGAACAAATGGCACCTGCAGCAGGAAATGATAATTATTCAATAACAATAGATTCAAGTCGGCTATTGGCTGGAGATGACTTTGAAGAATATTGGTTTATAATTTCCGGTACTTTCTCGGGATATCAGGATCCAGAATCCTTATATGTTGAAGGTAAAATTTTGACAAAGATAACAACACTAAACTTGGTTGATTATAATACTCATCAAGTTATATCAGAAATTTCTAAGGAATATAATGAAATAGTTAATGTTACAGTTCATTACTTTAACAGCTCAAGCATCCCATTACTTGATGCAACAATCACTTTCGATTGGCTTGCACTTCCCCTAAAAACCTTGAATGTAGATCCATTGAATGATAGTTATTATTATATTACAATTAATACCTCAGAAGCTGCTCAAGGTGATGATGAGAAAGGTATTGGAGATAAAGTTGTAACAATAGAAGCATCACTTGATAATTACACATCGCAAACACTTATATTCAATATTGATGTTCTTGAAAGACCAACAACTCTTAATGGAGACAACGGAACATTATATATTAATAAAAGAATTTGGGTGGAAGATCCTTACAATTTTAGTTTAACTTATGAAGATGTATTAAGTGAGAAAAATATCACTGGAGAATTTGATACTTTAACTTATACTTGGTTCGAATTAGATGAAAATAGAGAGATTATTACAGGAAAAGAGGGTATGGGTACATTAATACAAAACTTAGATGATACTCTAACATTGGATTTTGACACTGAAATAAGACCTATTGGTTATTATCAACTTATTATCAGTATCCATAAAGTAAATTATGAAGTAAAAAATGCTCTCATTTATATTGAAATTAAACTAAGAGAATTAGAATTTGATTTAGAGGCTACCAATCTTGATGGTTCTCAAATATCTATAGTTCAAGGAAATGATGTTAATTTTGAAATAAATTTAGTTGATACGACTCGGAATATACCATTAACTAATGCAGTAGTCAAACTTGAAATTAGGGATAAGGAATATATTTTAGAAGAGCAATCTCAAGGTGTTTATAAATTGACTTTTAAAACAGAAGATATTGATGCTTTCTTCGCTACTCAGACATTTACGGGTAAAATCATAATTGAAAAAGATAATTTTACCTCCCAAGAATTTAGTATTACAATAAACGTGTTAATGGAAGAAATCTTTTCAGGGATGCCTAGTTTTTACTTTTTTCTTCTCATTTTCTCGATAGTAGGTATTGTCGGAAGTCTCGTAAGTTATAGAGTAATTCAACAAGCAAGAATCCCTAAATTTATTAAAAAAATTAGAAAGGTTAAGAATTCAATAAAGTCGAATAAACCTATTACAGAATCTCTATCAATTCCAACTAAAGAAAAAATGATATTTGATTTATTTGGAAATGAATGGGAAGAAATAGGTCTTTCACTCGGAGATGTTTTAGGGATAGACAAATTGAAATCTAACAATTTAAAAATAAAAGATCAAAATTTTAAAAAAGGAGGTGAATCATTTTAATGCCAATTGGAATGATCATAATGCGCTGGGATTTTAGGACAAGTACTGAAATATTAATAAAATATCCTGATGAGATAAACATTTCTGATGAGACATTAATGCAAATATATGCGGCTCATGAATATTCTGGAGATACTGGAATGATTAGTTTAATGGTTGGACATCTAAATATTGCATCATATTATACAGGTGGAGAAAATTCAATATATGTAATACTAATACTAAGTATAGAGGAGGATGCAGATTCATTTGAAAGTGGATTATCCGATATTTCTCGTGTAATACTTAATAATTATGAAAGCGAAGCTTATCTTGAGATGACCCCTTTTCTTTTTAGACGTTTATCAACATACCCCTACTTAAACCTTGAGCAAACTCTAGCAATTAAATATAATGATGAAATAAATAGAATGATAATAAATAGGTTACAAAATGAAGGGGTTGTTTCTAAGTCTGAATTAGCAATATGGTTGAAAGACAAATATAGAGGATTTGTTTTTAACATAGATGTAATTCTTATTGAGTTAATTAAAAAGGAAATCTTAAAAGAAGCATCAGTAAAGGGAATGCCTTCAGAGATATTGTTTCTTATTAATGATATTTTTATGATAAGGAGACCACCAATTAAGCTAATCCAAAATCCCATAGAAATGGGGCTTCCTGAACAATTCTTAGAAGATTATAAAATCGAAATCAAAGATTTCTTTAAGGACTATCGACCATCCGAAGAAGATAATCTTAGAGTACTAGAACTCATTATTGATCCTCAAGTCTATGAAATCCTTAAATTACTAAGGACAGCAATTGTAACAAAAAACGTATTATTAAAACTTAAGAAAAAAGGAGTAGATGATCTCGACGAAGGATTAAAGAAGTTATGGAATAATAAGATGATACAAATCTTTCAACGTAAAGATAAAATTGAATATTATGCGTTGATTTCTGATTTCACGATTTCATTAATATATCCAAAATATATTCTAAACACGATCATATCCCAATATGATGTTAAATCCAAATCTCATGGGGTTCTAATCGAGTATCTTAATGTGCTTGAAAATTCATATCGTCCTTCCAAGGTTAAAACTAAAAACAAATAATTTTTTATTTTTTTTAAAAAAATTCGATAATTTTTAATTTACCTTTCTTTTTTTAAATCTTCAATCACCTTTAAACTTTAATCCGACATTATTTTTTCATTTTCTTACTTCACGTTAAAAACTTGTACGAGGATTTGTGGAGCATCTGAGGA
>JAEOTJ010000184.1 GCA_016839905.1 Promethearchaeota archaeon
AAAAAAAATGAGATATTTGGAGTTTTTATACAACAAATTTTTAAGAAAATAAAACATTAAAAGATAAAAGTAGGTATATTAATATTATAATTATACTTAAAATTGTTGAATGAGATATGACGCAAGAGAATGAAGAGGATTGGTATGTTAAGGGAGATTCGTTATTTGGCGAAGAGAGGTTTGAAGAAGCGATAGAATGCTTCAATAAAGCCCTTAAAAATAAACCTAATGATAGTTTAGCTTTATATTTTAAAGGACAATCATTGAATAAGTTAAAAAGATATGAAGACGCCATAGAATGTTTTGAGAAAGTAACAGAAATCGAGCCTAAGGATTATGAACCTTGGTTTTTTAAGGCGCAGGCATTAGCTTCATTAGGAAAGCATGAAGAAGCAATTGTAAGTTATGATAAAGCCTTAAAAATTGAAGATGAAGATGAAGAAATCATTCATTACAAGGGATTTTCTTTAATTCAACTTGAAAAATATAAGGAAGCTATTAAATGTTTTAATAATGCACTTAAGATTAACAAAGACAATGCAGAAACATACTATTATTTAGCCAGTATAGAGGTTAAGCAGGGCAATAAGGAAGAAGCCATAAAAATCTTACAAGAGTCATTAGAAATTGATCCCAGAATTAAAATGAAAATAAAATCAGAAGATCTCTTTGATAGCATTAAGGATATGAACGAATTTAAAGATTTGATTGGAAATTAACAACTATAAAAATTTCCCACGCATTTAGCTTTAATAAAATCCCTTTAAAGAACTAGAAATAAAAATAGACATTATATTATCCCCTTAATATATATATTTCTTTTAATATATATTTAAATTTAGAAAATTCTTAATTTGTTTAAAGAAAATTAAGAATTATTTAATTCATATTTATGATCCCTAAAGTCGATAACCGATTTAAAGTGGTTATTTTTGGAAATGCGGGTGTCGGAAAGACTACCCTGACCAATAGATATCTTACAGGGGTTTTTAAAGAAAAATATCAATTAACCATAGGAATGGACTTATATGTGAAAAAGTTAGAAATTGATGGAAAAATAATTTCACTCCAAATTTGGGATTTTGCTGGAGAAGAACAATATAGGTTTCTTCTACCTAGCGCCCTAATGAATGCAGAGGGTTCCATTATTATGTATGATATTACCAGATACACAACATTTAAAAGCTTGGAAGATTGGCTTTCTGTTTTTAATGAAACGAATAAACAAGAGGGGCAAGAAATTCCATTAATATTAATTGGAAGTAAATTAGACCTTCAAGAAATGAGAGCAGTGGCAAAAAAAGAAGCTTCAAAATTAGCCAAGAAATACGGTGTTCTAGATTTTATTGAATGCTCATCTAAAACAGGTGAGAAAATTAACGAAATATTTGAAAAAATCACACGAGCAATGCTCAGCAATTCTATTGTTAACACGACATTAGATTAAAAAAAAATTGCTTTCTTTCAATTCTTTTTGTATTAAATGTTAAATGACCATCTTTATTGTGTATTTTTATGCTTTTTTTTTAGGTCTTCAAGCCTTCTTTCTCTTCTTTTTCTTGCTGCTTCATAACGTTTTTTTTCCTCCTCGGTTTCAGTGATTAATCTTGGTACTTCTGTGGGTCTTTTACGTAAATCAAGAGCAACAAACGTAAGATAGGCAGTGGCCGCATGCGTGCGATCTCCTTTAACAATATTCTCTGCTTCTATTCTCACTCCAATTTCCATTGATGTTCGTGATACGTAATTCAATGATGCCTTTGCAATTACAAGATTTCCAATATAAGCTGGTGCTAAAAAGTCTAATTTATCTACAGAAGCTGTAACTACATTACGTTGGGCATGCCTTGCTGCAACAATTGCAGCGGCATTATCCATAATTTTCATTATCGTTCCACCATGAACATTACCTGTAGAATTCCCATGTTCGGGCATCATTAATTGAGCTATTTCAACTTTAGTTTCTGAAATTGTTTTTGCTTCCATCATTTTATTGTTTTTTTCCATTCCCATCTTAATTGTTTTTCTCCAGCATATTTTAATTTACAAATTTATTTTCAAATTCTAAAATAACTTTTGCTACTTCAGAACGCATTATATCAGGAGCAGGTTCATTCCCTGAATTTAATAATTCTCTAATTTTAGTACCGCTAAAGAACGTATGAACCTCCGGAGGATGAGGACATATTTTATCATTGACAATAGAATCACATTTATTACATTTTGAGAACGCTCTGAAAAAAATAGGTTCAATTCCCAAATCTGGAAAAAGTTTGAATATTTCATGCGCATCATAGGGACCATAATAATCCCCTACGCCTGCGTGATCCCTACCGATTATAATATGGTCACATCCATAATTTTTTCTCGCTATTGCATGAAAAATTGCTTCTTTGGGACCCGCATATCTCATCTCCGTCTCAAATGTGCTTAAAACAACTCTATCTTTTGGATAATATTCTTTTATTAACATTTGATAAGCTTTAATTATTACTTCATCTAAAAAATCGCCTTTTTTCTTCTTTCCTATCACGGGATTGATAAAAAGACCATCAACATAAGTTAAACCTGCTTTTTGTACATATTCATGACCTAAATGAGGGGGATTTCTTGTTTGAAATGCTACTACTTTATCCCATTTTTTTTTTCTAAATAATGCTCTTGTATCTTTTGGTTTTAAATCTAAATCTGGAAATTTAGGTTTCGGCTCATTTATTAAAAAAATTTCACCCCCAATTAATTTTTCCTTTAAATTAAAAACTCCATTAACACCAGGATGGTTTCGATCTATTGTTCCATAAACATTTTTAGCAAATATTTTTTTATCATAACCATAAATATCATTTACATTCATAATAGCTATAGGCTTTTCTGATAAATCAATTATTATGATACTATCATCTATATTGATGTTTTTTATTTCATTTTCGGAAGCGTCTAAAACAATTGGAAAAGGCCAAGCTATATTATTTTCTAAATACATGTGCTCAAGGACATGAGTATAATCATTTTTATTCATGAATCCTTCCAAGGGACTAAAAACTCCAAACGCAATGTTTTTAATTACTTTATTTGTTTGTGGATTAACTTTAATCTTTTCAAATTCGTTAATCTCTCCTAAAATCTTCTCTTTTTCAATTTTAGATAACTCTTTATTTATTAATGTTTCTCCATGAGGTTGAATCAAATTTTTTAATCTCCTATTTTTTAGGTTTATTTTCTTTTATTACCATTTGGAATGACTCATTACGGATAAAGTTCTCTATAGTGCAATTCCAGTTTGCTTTTAAAATAATCTTAAAATAATTCGCCCAGTAAGAACTATACTCTTTAGTTAAATGATGATGAAATATCATCTGAAATGCATTCTCTTCATTCTTTTCAAGTTCAATCTTGAAAAAATAATTAGCTATAATCCACATTGATTTTAGACCGTTTAAGAATTCTTCTAAATCCATTTCTTCTTTTCTCTTACCAAGATACCATTCAATAACTTCAATCGCAATATTATTTAAATATGCATCTTCTACTTCTCCCTTGATGTAAGAAAGGAAAGTAGTCTTTCCTACTATCACCATATTTAATTCATCTCTTGCCCTACACCATATTTTTTGAGAATCCGCTAGTAAGGGATAATAATGTTGCTCTAATAATTCTAAGGCTTTTTCAATAACTCTAGATTTACTTCCAAATATAATCTCATCATTTTCATCCTTAAATTCAACATATTTTTTTAATATTTCATTTACTTTGTTGGAAATAGTTGTATGTATTGTAGATTTCCTTTTTTTCTGAATATTGTTATCATTAATATTCTTTTTATCCATTTTCTTACTCACACATCTCACATATAATTTTTAGAAATTATTTCTATATTGATTGCATGAATCTCTCTTTTATTTTCTCTGGATGTAAAGGGATATTCTCAACTTTAGCATTCCCTGGCTCTGCTTTTATAAGCACAAAATGACATCCCATTTTTAGATTCTTCAATTTAGAAACAATTTCTTCTAATTTATTTATAACATAAATCGATTCAAACCCTGCTCCCTCCGCTATTTTCTCTAATCTTGTTCTTGCACTCGTATGTGTCTTTTGATCGCCAGTCGAACCATATGAACCATTATCTATAACGATGAGAGTTAAATTAGGGGGGTTTACGTTAGCAATCGTGGTCAAACTTCCCAGATTCATTAGGATTGAGCCATCACCGTCAATACACCAAATCTTTTTTTCAGGCTGAGCGACTGTTAACCCCAAAGCTATAGACGACACAAGCCCCATTGAGCCCAGCATATAAAAGTTCTCGTCTCTATCTTTTAGATGATATAGCTCCTTTGAAGGGATGCCAATATTACAAATGACCAATTGTTCTTCTAATAATTTCACAATTTCTTTAAGAGCATCAATACGTTTCATTCATCTCTCCCCCATAGAGATCTAGTTAATAGTATGGCAACAGGATTATTGTTAGATTGGCCATATTCAACTGCTTTTTTGATTTCATTAATATCCCCAGATTCATTTAAAATATATTGTTTAACATTAATAATATCTAAGAGTTTAGATGTGGCCTGCCCCATAGGAATCTGAGCAGCGATCTTTTCCCCCTCCATCCCTCTATGGCTCATTATAAATACTACAGGGATTTGATATAGTTCTAAAAGAGATTTAATTGCATTTATTGAGTTTCCTAAACCGGAGTTCTGCATTAAGATTGCAGGAGTTCTGCCACCAAAATATGCACCAGCTGCGATACCAACCCCTTCTTCTTCCCGAGTGACTGAAATATGTTGGATTTCATTTTTTTCCTCTATAATTTCAAGCAATCCTTTAAGCATGATGCAAGGGACGGAAAGAATTAGAGTAATACCTGAATTCTTTATAACTTCATATAATTTTTTATCAACACTCATGATTCAAATGTTATTTATCCTCCTTTTTATGATGTAATCCACATTCTCTGTCTTGCATGTCTTCCCACCACCACCTTCCAGCCCTAATATTTTCTCCAGGCTTGATAGCACGAGTACATGGAACGCAGCCGATACTTGAAAAATTCTCATCATATAACTTATTATAAGGTACATCATTTTTCTTAATATAATCCCAAACTTGTTCTATAGTCCAATCACGGAGGGGATTAATTTTAACTAGTCCAAAATTATCATCCCATTCAATAATTCTTATATCTGTCCGGGTAATAGATTGCTGACATCTTAAGCCGGTTATCCAAGCATCATATCCATTTAAGGCTCTTTTTAGTGGCTCTACTTTACGTATCAAGCAGCATTCTTTTCTCAATTCTATTGATTTATAAAAAGGATTTGGTCCTTGATTTCGTTCAAAATTTTCTATTTTCTCTGTATCCGGGAATAATATTTTGTACTTGATATTATACCGATCCATACTTCTTTCAAGTAAATCATATGTTTTTTGATGAATACGGCCTGTATCCAAGAAAAAAATATCAATTTTAGGATTAAGTTTTATTAATATATCACTTATAATCTGATCTTCGAGGCTAAGACTATTTGCTAATATAAGCTTATTTTTGAAAGTGTCAATTGCCCATTTTAATAATTCTTTTACACTTTTTTCCTCATATGTTTTATTTAATTCATTTAAATTATCTTTAATACTATTGTGAGCCATTCTTTTTATAAACTCCTTTTAATTTAAATATTAGAAATTAAATTTTTTCTCAATAATATTAATATATATGAACAAGTATTTAAGTTTTGTGTTCATAATTAAGTTTATATATGGTCAAGAATATTTATTTAATGGTCATTATTAAAAAAAAAATTAAGAATATAAAAAAAAATTAAAGTTATCCTTAATTGACGTATAATGTTGGAAATGGAAAACAATAATTATATTGGTGGGAAAAATTGGAGTTTTAGCGATAAAATATATTCAAAATTGACTGCCAAGAATATAAAATCTAATTATTTTCCAGTTATACCAATCAATATAAAGGAAATTCATGGACTTTTTTCTGAAAAAAAGATATTTGGTTTTTTTTGGAGTACTCCTACCTTTAAAGATACCGATTGTCATTATCTATTCCATGTATATGATGAAACCAGTGTTGATTTTATAATTACAACATCTTCCGCTAATACAGTTGAGAGCATGGCAAGAGCAACTAAAAGATACAATCAAGAAAAAAATAAGAATGTAAATACAATTTTACTTGTTCCAGAAATTTCATATTATAAAGTAGCTAAAAAAGCTATCGAAGATAATCCATATATTAAATATATTGTTTTAAAAAACTCAACATTAGACAGTATAAGAGAATTTGCTTCAAAACTTAAAGAAGCCATATCGAAAAATTATAATGTAGTTTCTGCGGATGCAGATCTTAAAACAGCAGCTTATTCTCAGATAGGGCGGGCTTTAAATAATATAGGTCTAATGAATGAAGATACTTGCTTTGTACAGACTGTTTCTGGAGGGGTTGGTCCTACAGGATTTATTGAATCTGCATATGAATTGAAGACCAATCCAGAAATACTAGTTGTTCAACCAAAAAATGGAAAATCTAACCCAATTATAGATGCTTTAAATGAACATGCTATTGGAAATGATCCTTTCACTATTTTTAACGAAAGGAGTTATGAAACTTCAAAGCTGGAACCTACATTAGGAAGTACAAGACCAATGTATGCCATTAGAAAATATATCGAATGGAGAGAAAAGGGAGGACGAATTCTTACATCTCATATTACTGAGAATGAATTACTCCAATATAAAGAAAAAATCCTGGATGCGTTAATTGAATCAGGTGTTTATCCAAACAAAGAAATTGGTTTAAAAATGTTTGATCTGGAGAAAAGTGGATTTATTTCATTTGTCGGAGCAATTAAAACAATAAAGAAGATCGAATCTAATACTATTATTATAAATTTTACAGGAAGATATCTGAATGGCGATTTATCACTCCACATTCCAGCTAATCCACACTTCTTTTATAATCCATCTAATGGAATTGAAAAACTTCTAGATCTATTGAAAATAAATTAGTAGATTAAAAATTTGTGAAATTTATGAATAAGGAAAGAGCACTCTCAGAAATTACTGATAAGATAGAAAAAGGAACTGCTATTGTTATGACGGTTCAGGAGTTATTGGATCATTTAGATAATGGGGAAATAATTACATTTGAAGATATTGATGTGGTTACAACAGCAACTAAAGGTTTAATGAGTGGAATAATGGGAGTATTTTCCTTTCGCCTTGTACCCCCAAAAAATATTAGAAAATTTACAGATGTTAGCATAAATGGTATACCAACCTTTCCTGGACCATGTCCAAATGAATACTTAGGAATAGTAGATTTAATTGTTTATGGAACTGCCCAAAGTAAAACAAGAGATAATTACTGTGGAGGTTCTCTTTTTAGGGACTTAGTAGAGGGAAAAACTGTTAAAATTATTGCCAAGAGTAGTGAAGGAAAAATAGTTAAAAAGGAATTAAAATTAGACGACATGCAATTTTCAAAATTATTAGGAACCAGACAAGCCATAAGAAATTATAATGCCATGATAAATTGTCAATCTTATCAAGTAAATACTATTTTTTCCTGCCTTCCTTTTAAAGAAAATAAGCAAGAAATTACTTTTTCAGGATGTGGTGCTTTAAATCCTTTTCAAAATGATCCAGAATATGAATCTTTTGGTATTGGTTCACCTATTTTAGTTAATGGGAATATTGGATACCTCATGGGCCCAGGAACTCGAAATAATATATATAAACCAAATATGATGACAATTACACAATTAAAGGGAATGCTTCCAAATTACATGGGTGCCTTTAAAACATCTTATGGTTTAGAACCTGTTTGCAGTTTAGCGCTGCCAATACCTATTTTGAATGAGAGAATTCTAAATAATGTAGTAAAGTCAGATAAAGATGTCCCATTGACGATTTTAAGTCTTGTAGGAAGAGAAAAAGTAGGGAATATCACTTATGGTGATGTATGGGATAATAATTTTCAAATGCAATTTAAACCTCAAGAATGTAAAGAATGTGTTAAATGTGAAATCATCGATAAATGCCCAACTGATGCCTTTATTATAGAAAATCATTGGATTACGACAATTGATCGATTCCGTTGTTTTAATTGCGGAAATTGCTCTTATTTATGTCCCAAAGCTTTCAAACTCGATTTAAAAACAGTCAAGTTTGAAGGGAAGTCTGTTCCGGTAGTATTAAGACAATCGGATAGATATGGCGCAATAAAACTAGCAGAACAGTTAAAATCTATGATTCTTAATGGAGAGTTTCCATTAAAAAAACCAATTGCTAAATTGGATTTTGCTGATGAAGTTAAATAGTTAATTTAGTTCAATAAGAAAGGCAGTTTTAAACATCCTTTCCTTTTAATATATCGTCAAGTTCTTTATCTGAAAGAAAACCTTTTATTTTCATAGTTTCTTTGATTTTATTAAGAGCTTCTACCGTTTCTGAACTTTCTAATTTAAGATTATTAATTTCTTCATTGAGTTGATTTGCTGCATTTACCTTTGTTTCTAAATGAGATTCAGCTTCTTCTAATTTTTTCTTTAGGTTTTCATTTTCTTCATTAATGCTCTCGATTTCTTTATTTTTCTCTGAAGTTATTTCTTCTAATTGCTTTTTAGTGTCTTCTTGAAGTTGGATTTTTATATCTTCGGCTTTTTTTTCAGCCTCGGATAATTTTTCTTCTGTTTCAGATAATTTTTCTTCTGTTTTAGATAATTTTTCCTCTGTTTTAGACAATTTTTCTTCTAATTCAGATTTGATTTTTTGGGATTGAGCGATTTCTGTTGACAATTTATCTTTTTCCTTTTTTTTCTCGTCCAATTGCTTTTTAAGATTAGAGATCTCTTCATCTAAGCGTTTAGAATTCTTTTCTTCTGTCATTAATCTACTATTAAGGTTTTTTGATTCTTCTCTTTTATTAGAGATATTTTTTTCTAAATCATTAATTTTAGCTCTTAAATCTAATAAAAATCTTCCTTCAACAGGATATTTTTTCTCAGGTTTTTCTTCTACTTTTTGCCATTCAATAGCTATAATTTATCACCTTTTTCATCTTTTTTAACCCCAACGCTCCTTCTCAATAAGTCTAACAAGTAAATTCTTTAATTCCTCTACTCCATCAGATTTATAAACGGAAGTTTTGATATAATGAACTTCTCGCTCTTCAATGGGAGATAACAATAGAATTTGATATGCTTTTTCATAATTTTGCTGACTAATTTCTAAATCTATTTTATGGAAGCATACTATCAAGGGAATGCCCCTTGTATCTAAATTATCTAATACAACATCCAATTCATTTTTGGCTTCTTTAAAACGTGAACTATCGGAGGTATCTAAAATAAATATTAGGATTTTTGCATCAAGGACACCTCTAACCCATCTTTTTCGATAATGGACTTGCCCTGGAGCATCCCAGAAAATGAATTCAATATCCTTTATAACCAATTGGTCAATATTAAATGTTAGTGTTGGTGATGTATCTTCTTTTACCTCTTCTTCTTTAATGAAATGTGCTAAAGTCGTCTTACCTGCATTATCTAAACCAAAAATAAAACATTTATGTGTGGGCATAGGTTTATCTCTTTATATTTTAAATACTTTCTTAGTTCTGTTATTATTTTTAAAGCAGTAATTCTTAACTCAATGGAATAGAATGATTAAATAAATTTTTAGTATATTATTTTAATGTATAATAGTCATTTTTTCTTATTAATAATTGTTTTATTATAATTGAAATTATCATTATAACCTTAACCTTTTCTTTGATGAATCTGAATAAAATGAGATAAAAATTCGGTGATGATTTATTATTATCTATTTCTTAGTAAAAACATCTTAATATATAATTGTTATCCTTAAAAATTTTCTGTTTTTATCATTAAAGCTAAAGAAAACCCCCTCCTTTATGAATTTTGCACAAATCAATAATTCCCCACCCTTTCTTACTTTTTAAGACTCATCCCCTTATCTATATTTAGATGAATGATAACCAAATTCATCCATACCGTAGGGACTACGGGAATTCACGCTTG
>JAEOTJ010000062.1 GCA_016839905.1 Promethearchaeota archaeon
ATGGAACAAATACCAAGTGGCGATGATAAGGTTAGTAAAGTTGTTAAGGATACTTTAAATTTTCTTCAAAAAAAATTGGCTAAATCTAATCAATTCACATTTCTAGACATTGGATGTGGCGATGGACGCGATATCGACTTACTAACTTCTAATTTAGATAATCTCACGATACGAGGAATTGATATTTCATTAAAAGCTATAAAAAATGCAATTGAGCTTAATTCAAATAAAGATAATGTCACGTTTAAATGCATGGATTGGAAAGATTTAGATGATACTCAATATGATATAATTAACATTTCAGGAGTGTACCACTTCTTTAATTTGGCTGATAGAACCAAATTTATTTCTAAAATCAAGAATATTTTAAAAACACCTGGATTTTTTTTCTTGAGTACTCTTTCCTCCAATGATAAGCAATATTATGGTAAAGGCGTACCAGTACAAAATGATCCAAATTCATTTCAAAGTGAGTACTTCAGCCATTTCTCTTCCGAAGATGAGCTTCGGGAAGATTTCAAATTCTTGAAAATTGTTGAGCTATTTGAATATTTTCATAAAAATTATTCTAAAGATACAGAATATCATACAATGTGGTTATTAATAGGGGAAAATGTCAATTCTATTTGATATCTGACACATATGTGGTATCAAACGGCATAAATCGAAGATATTACACCCATTACAATTTTCCTCTGAAATAATAATAGTTAAATGTCTAAATAATTAAAAAATAATATGTATAAATTAAAAACAAACTCTTATTAATTTAATTCATAATGTATATATAGAATATTTTTAAAATTTGACTGATTATAATGAGACTATATCTTGATGTTTGTTGTTTAAATCGTCCATTTGATGATCAAACACAAGAAAAAATTCATCTAGAAACTGAAGCTATATTGATAATTCTCTCAAATATTTCATCTGATCAATGGGAATTAGTTGGAAGCGATGTAATTGATTTTGAAATATCTAAAATTCTTGATATGGAGCGGAAAAAGAAAGTGGAATTACTCAGTCAAAAAATATCAAAAAAACAACAAATCAACACTGAACTAATTCAAAGAGCAAAAATTATTGAGAAAAAAGGCATAAAACCTTTTGATGCACTTCATATCGCTTCAGCGGAGTATTCACAATCAGATTATATGATTACTACAGATAAAGAGATTGTTAAGAAATATCAAAAACATACTGAATTTTTTACAAAAATTAAAATATGTAATCCAATATTATTTCTTACAGAGGTATTATAATTATGGAAATGAATCTTGTCGAATTAAGAAAAAAAGGAATTGAAGCTTTAAATAATGCATTAGGTCCAGTGGGGATGGCTCGCTTTCTACATCAATTCGAATCTGGTACTGGTGATTATACTAAAGAGCGGAATCTTTGGTTGAAAGATTATGATGTAGATTCAATAATAGAAGAAATAAAAAAAAAAGAATAAAAATTACGTCTTTTTCCTTCTTGATTATAGGTCTCATTGGATAACCACCTTCCCACAAGATTTTAAGATGGAATTAGAACTTAGCTTTGGTAAATAAGTGTAAATAAAAAAATCCAGAAATATCTTTTATGAAATCTCAATGGAAAAAGCAGCTTCAAAAAAGTCGTGTGATAACATTGTAATTACAAAACTATTATAATACGAAGATATCATAATATTTAAGGAATCTCTGGAAAAGCTAATTTCACTTGTTCTTTCAGCATGCTCTCCTCCCAAAGGTTAGTAGCTTGTAGTACATCGATAAAAAAATTAAGAATTGTTGTTGGATCAATTGACGATTTAATGTTTTCAAAGTTTTTTAATTTTTCTGTAATATTTTTTAATACAATATCATCAATTTCTGAAGAAGATTGAAGTAATTGCTTTTTTAAACAAGATCTCAACTCTGTCATTTCATTCGATCTTTCAACTTGATCTTGTTTCTTTAAAAGATAATTATGATCGATAAAGAAAAGTATATACCAACTCAAGAGGACTATTGGATCTTTAGTACAAGTTATGTGTTTTTTAAAGGGTTCAATTTTATCCAAATACTCAAAAACCATTGATTGATAGAGAGGGTAAATTTCATCAAATAACGTTAGATTATAGTTAATAAAACAATCAAGTAGGTTATTAAACAATGGATATAGACCATCATCAATTTTGGAATCGTCTCCATAATAGGCAAAATAAATATATCCAGTCTTCTTTTTGGCAAAATATACATGACCTAATTCATGAATGAGAGCAAAAACGGGGACTTCTGTGTTAAAACGTAGAAACCACGTCTTTGTAGAATCATCCCAACTTAAATCAGCTTGATAGGGCTGGGGGATAATAGTACATCCTAAATTTATCGGCTCCTCTGAAATCGAAAGTAAGTCTTTACATTTTTCTATCAATTCATCAATACTCGAGGGATATTTTATCATTGGCTCCACTTTTTTTTTAAATCCGTGACTTGACCGATATGTTTAAAAATAAGACATTATTACCGTTTAAAGTAATTATATAACCTTTTATTTGTCATATATTATATATCAAAAGAGTTACTATTTTTTAAGATATTCTATAATTTTCTTGATTAAGACTGGAATGTCTTGGTTTGGATCTCCATCCATCGGACTTTCCCTTACAGATTGCATGCCTCTTATATGAAAATGATGAGGTCTAGTTTTTACATCCCATCTATCATCATAGTTATCAAAACGCATTTGATCATCGGGATTGGGAGAATATATTACACAATATGTGTATTCTCCATAGTTATTATAACGAATATGAAGAATAATTTCATTCTGGAATGTTCCTTTTAAAACGGGGCGATCTTTATATATAGTAATTTCTCTTATAATATCACTAAATTCTTTAATTAGGACTTTATAAGCTAATTGGAGCTTTTCATAAGAGTCCATTTTAAAATTACCATATAATATTTAAAAATTCTTTAAAAGCTCCTGAAATCTAGAATAATCTAATAAAAGTTGCCGTAATTCCACTGCATCTTCCTCTGCATTTTCATACTCTCCAGAACGTGCTTTCTCTAAAAAAATTTTTGTAGAAGTTTCATTCCATCGTTTTAAAATTGAGTTTATATGTTCTTGGAGTATTCTCATCTTAGAAGTTATGAGATCTTCCGCTACGGCTTTATCTAATTTAACTTGAGTCATATTATATAATTAGAAGAAACACATCTAAATTAATCTATCGTACTTAATTTTTCTATCATACATAATTTTAATTTAAAGAGGATAAGTATTTATGGAGACAATTTATGACAATAATAGTAATATTGGCTTCTTTACTTTGATATGGCTGAATTGAGAAATTTTTTTGCTTATGAACTGGAGGATACCGGGGAGCGGAAAGAATTATTCTTCTCAGAGAAGGATTTAGAGCAGTTTCTTAATCCCGAGCAAGTCTTAGTGCTAGTTCGAGAAGACTTAAGAAGGATCTTCATTTGGAAAGGTGCCACCTCTCCCGTGAAAAAGAGATTCATAAGTTCTAAAGTCGCACGAGAGATACAACAAGATTTAATGAAAGATGCTCGTTATCACCAATGTAAAATTGTATCTGTTGACCAAGGAGATGAAGTTCAAGAATTTCTTGAGGCGTTTAATCTGGAATCAATGGAAGTTAAAGAAAGATTAGCGGACATAAAATATGTTCGCAACCGGGATAAGGAAGAGATTAAAGAAGAAAAAGAATATCCGGAGGAGAAAGAATTTAGGATCAATGAACATCTCACGCTAAAATTAATTAGGGGGAAGACAGAAATCTATATTGATGAGCAACCATTCCATCAATGCAAGTATCTTCTTCTGAATCTTACCCAAAAGGATTTTAAGAAATTTGATCACATAGATTCGATTGACGAGGCCTTTGAGATTTATAATAAGATGGATAAAAACCATGAAAAAGATCATGATCTAATTGATCCTGAATCCGAATTTATCGGCCATTGCTCAAATCTCCAGGCGTGGTATGAATATGACTACGATCTCAGAATTCTTCACAGCAGCTTGTCCATCCCCTTACTCAAGAAAATGGCGTTCTTAGGAGATAAAAAAGCCATTTATCGATTGAAAGAAAGCATCGCAACCAGGATTGCGTCAAGAAATTTTAATACTATCATTTTTTACTTGAACGAGAAATACCTAAAATTATTTTCAAATGACGAATTGGAAGTGATATTTGAAGAGTGGCTTGAGAAAAATGTGGATTTCGCCTTCATGGAGAAAAGAAGGTTATGGTATCCGCTCCTCAGGGAATTGATTAATAGGGGAATTACCCGAGCCCAGAAAATCATCAAGAAAGAAATTATTTTATATCTAAAAGAAGACAATTTTGAAGTTTATCGATATTTATTATACGACAATTTTTTCAAGCTTCTTAACTTGGAGGACCTCGAGGAGGTTTATAATCTCATTCCAAAGAAAGACTTGGTTGCCTTGCGACGTGTTGAATCTCTAATTCTCAAGGCAACTCTTAGAAAGAGAAGGAAACTAAAAAAGAATATTGAATGAGGTATTAAAATACCGATAAATGAGGGGAAAGGGTGAGAAAGAATAGTTATAAATATGGGAAGGTATATGTGAATACATATGACTTCAAAGAATATTAGTATAACTGAGGATGTTTATAACAAGCTACTTAAAATTAAAAATGACAATGAAAGTTTTTCAGAATTATTCTTAAGGCTCTTAAAAATATATGAAAATATACTTGAGAATTCATTTGGAGTATGGGCCCTTTCAGAGGAGGAAAAAAAAGAGATTTGGACTCAAATATCAACTCATAATGGAAGAAGATGGAATAAATCCAATTTAGAGGATTTTAAGGCAACTCTTAGAAAGAGAAGGGAGTCAAAAAGAACATTGAATGAAGTTAAAGATTTAAAAATATGAATAATAAAATCACCCCATCTCAAAAGATTGGATTAAAATCTTTAGTTAATTTTTGTCCTATTTGCGAAAATTTTTTAAGGATCAAGAAAAAAAAAGATGGTCGAATTATTTTAGTATGCATATGTGGGTATTCAGAAATTATATATACCGTTGATAAGCGCACTAAAATAATTGAGAAACATTATAGATGCCTGCTCTGTGCAAAAAAATTCGGAAACTCACAATCGCTCCGACAACATTCTAAAGATTCGGGACATAATCTTAACGTCATTATTAAGAAATATGAGAAGCAGGGTTTTTCATTAGATGAGATGATTAAAGTTGAAAATTCCAGAAAGTTGCCTAAGGGTGTGAAAAGAAACATTATATTATCTTATTTAGTGAAGAAAAAGGTTAATTTCGAATGTCAGTTCTGCAAATTACGCTCATTACTTCAAAGTGGTGATCAAGTCGAAACACATCACATAATACCCATCTCAAAAAATGGAAAAGACCATTCAGAAAATTTAATCGTGTTATGTAGCCAACATCATAGGGATGCGCATGATGGTAAGATATCACTCTATGAATCTTAAAGATTTCTTCAAGCTTCTTAACTTGGAGGATCTCGAGGAGGTTTATAGTCTCATTCCAAAGAAAGACTTGGTTGCCTTGCGACGTGTTGAATCTCTAATTCTCAAGACAACTCTTAGAAAGAGAAGAGACCTAAAATTAAAACACGGAATGTAGAGTAAGAACTTGAGGCTTTTAAAGGATGCTTTTCCTTGATACAAGAAATAGATTAGTTAAAAACTCTAATAGAGGCGGTGTATTACATTAACAAGAAAATAGGGAAATCATAATCAATTGTTCAAAACTCTTTATTCATTTAAATAATTTCCAATTTTTGAATCCCAGGTTCTTTTTCTATTAAATGTATTTGTCCATTCGTTTCTTAAAATATATTTCTTAATTCTTTCAGAAGAACTGCGTAGTTTATCTTTAAACTCAATATATCTTGGAACCATAAAATATGCTAAATTTTCGCTTAAATAGGAATAAAGTTCTTCATGTGTTAATTTTCTATTTTTTTTAAGAATTACACATATCTTTATATCTGGATCATCAGGGTTTTTACCAGGCACTTTAAAAGCAGCACTATTAAGCACATTTGGATGAGTATTTGCCATATTTTCAATTATGCTGGCGGTAAAAGTCATTCCATTCTTTTTAATAAGATCCGTTTTACGACCCATATAATAAAGATAACCATCTTTATCTTTATATCCTAAATCCTCTGTATAATAATATCCATTTTTACCAAGTGTCATTATATTCGATTTTGGTGATTTATAATACTCTAATGGTATATTGAACTTGCCTTTCACTATGATCTCTCCTATATTATCTGGTCCATAAGGCATTTCATTACCTTCCGAATCCACAATTTTAACATCAAATCCGAATATTGGCTCACCTACTGAACCAACTTTGCCTTCTTTACTTCCTAGAATATTAACTGTTAGACAAATTGCTTCTGTAGATCCCCATCCTTCATAAAGAGTAACACCAAACCTGTTTTCGAAAACTTCCCAGAGTTCTTTTGGGGCAAATATACCAACCCCCCATTTGACAGGATGATTTCTATCATTATTAGAGGGAGGTTGATTAAGTAAATCCTGTAAAATGCTTCCATAATATCCAAATAGCTCTGCTTTATATTTCTTCATATCCTTCCAGAAATTAGAAACATCAAATTTTTCTGCTATTGCTATTGCAGCATTATAGAACATTATAGGAAGAAAAATAACGTTTTGTGCAAAGGCATGATAAAGTGGAAAGGGGAAATATATTACATTAGCATGACCATATCTTTTGGCTTCCTCACTAAGAATAAGTCCAGTTAGTACATGATAATTTCTATAAACGATGCCTTTTGGTCTTCCCGTAGTTCCCTCGGTATAAATTATTTCCATTGGATCTATATTTTTTATAGTAACTTTAGGTACTTCGATATTATCCGTGAAAATGTCTTGATAATCAACATAAATCCCATCAAAATTAAAGTTAATCGGCGCGTTAATTATAATTACTTTTTGAATTTTGGGCAAATTAGATCGAATTTCATTAAATTTTTCTAAAAATTTATAATCTAAGATTAGAATTTCTGAATCGCTGTGGTTTATAATATATTCCAACGACTCCCCTTCTAAGAATGGGTTTACTGGTACAAAAATGCACCCAGATTTTACAATTCCAAACCAGTAAAAGAAAAACTCAGGTTTATTTGGAAGAATTAATGCAATTTTAGGCTTTTTTAGATTTAATTCTTTTAATATTTTTATAATTCCATGAGCAATTCTATTTGAAAATTCATGAACTTCTCGGTAAGAGTAAGATTCATCTTTATAATAAATAAGAATTTTTTCTTTATTCTTTTTAGCCTTTTGTTCGATTAATTTTGGAAGAGTAGCATTTTTCATTCCATATTCATTTATTAATTCAATAATATCGTTTCGCTTACTTACTATTATGTTCCCATCTTTGAGTTCCACATTTACCTCTTCTCTATCGTTAAAGGAAAAGGAACTATCTTTCCCAATTTTACTAGGTATATAGAGCCAGAAAGTATTATACCCTCCGTGGCCTGTTTTTAATTTTCCAGATTTTCTAATTATTATTTTTCCCTTTCCTCTACACAATTTTTCATTATTACTTAACATTTCTTTTTATTTTCTTTCTTTTTTTTCTTAATTATTACATTATTTCTAAAATATATTAATATTTACATATGTAAATATAATATGTAGTTTTTATATATAATAATTCAAGGATTAAAATTTCGGGTAAATGAATGACTCTTTTTGTTTTTATTAAAGGTACAAATTTCATTTATAATGAATAAATAGCATGAAAAAAGATATATTCATATTGCAATTATTAAAGGTTAAGAAAAATGAAGATAAATGTCCATGAATTTCAAGAATTAGGAGAGAAGGGCCTTAAATTTGAGTGTTTTGGAGGATGGGATGATTTTGAAACCATTTCTAATATTATTGAGAATGAAATTAATGCCGTCCGAATTGAAAAAATCGATGGTGTCTATACCAGGGTTTGGTGGTATAAATGGGAAAACCTAATTTTTGGACTTCATTATCATGAAGATATAGGAAATTATATAAGAAGGACTGATGTAGAAGAGATAAAAAACTTAAATATAATTAGAAAAAACAAAGAAGCATTAAAAATCTTGGATCAAAATCAGTTAATCAATGATGAGAGTACTTATCAAGGATTATACAAGTTGGCCCTTGAGGTTACTAATGCTTTAAATAAGGACATGCCTCCCCCCGGCAAGGAATATACAATAAATCAATAATTAAGCCTTGAAAAAAGGGGAGAATATACAATTATTTTATTAGACGGGAAATGTACTGAGATCGAATTATTAAGTAAAGATAAAAAAGAATTTACCGCGCTATGCTCTGAAATAGAAGAGTGGGTTAAGAGCAGCTATACTAATAGTCTTAAACCTGATTATCTCGAATGGCAAATTCTTCAAGGATTAATTGAATTAGACGCTCCAAATTCAAAGGAAGCATTTAAAAACCATGTCGCTGAAAGGGATAAAAACGCCACTCCATCATATTCCAAGTGGCTACAAGAAAACGGATATTTAGAGGATTTCACGAGGGAAGAATTAGATGAACTAAAAAAGTACAAGTAAAAAACAAAGCAATGATTAAATGGATAAAGGGATATCTATTTAATAATTTAGCTAATTTTTCCCCACTAATGTCGCGGGGGATTTTCATATAGTTATGACCTCTTCTTTCACAAAATGTAACCTGATTATTCGAGGCAGATCTTTCTCATCAAAATGACATTTAACCGCATCCTTAATTGATTCCTTTAAATCATTCAAATTTTCAGCCTCAGTTAAAATAGATTCTCCTAAAGCTTTTGCTTCATATCCCCCTTCTAATGATTCTTCCACAAGAAAAATTATTTCTTTCATTCAAATCCTCAATTAATTAAAAATAAATGTAAATATTTAGTTTTTTGATCATTAATAGTAACTTCAGACCTTAACATTTAAATCTTCTAGATCCTTTGTAATAATATGGGTCTATGGCTCTCATTCTCATTTCTCTTTGTCGTAATACTAATGC
>JAEOTJ010000185.1 GCA_016839905.1 Promethearchaeota archaeon
CATTCCAATAACACCTGCTTCAGAACAGGACATTCCTGAATCATTATCATAAGTATCACCAAAAACACATCTATAACAAGATGTTTTTTCTCCGGGAATGACAGTTATTACCTGTCCATGATATCTTAAAACTCCTGCAATTGTAAAAGGAATATTAAGACTAATACATGCATCATTAATTAACATTTTCGTGGCAAGATTATCAGAACCTTCAATAACAAAATCTGAATCTTTAAGAATGTCTTTTACATTCTCTGGAACTATTCTTTTATTTATTAATTCAATATTGCAATCTGGATTTAATTGAAGCATCTTGTTATAAGCACTCTCGGTCTTTTCAACATTAATATCATCTGTAAAATGAAGAATTTGTCTATGCAAGTTAGAGAGCTCTACTTTATCGTTATCTATTATTTGTAGTGTTCCAATCCCGGCAGCAGCTAAATAATAAGCGGCTGGAGATCCAAGTGCTCCTAAGCCAATAATTGAAATTTTTGAAGTTAAAAGTTTTTCTTGACCAATTCCACCTATTTCTTTTAATACAATTTGTCGAGAATATCTTTCTATTTGTGATTTAGATAACTTCATTTTTTCTAATTTTAATTTTAAATTCTAAAATATTAATAAAAAGATTGATTTAAAAACTAAGATGCAATTTTTGCCCCATTAATTAAGATATTATAGTATAAAAATTTCCATTAATTCTTAAAATCTTGAGATAATTAAAATAAATGAAGCATATATGCAAAAAATGCATCTAAATTTATATTTAATAAGGGAAAAGAATAATTGCCTAAATTTACATTTAAATAATGAATTGAATGTATCTAAAATAAAAGTATAAAAAATGTCTTTCAATATTAAAATATCATTTTTATCTCTGTTGGCAGATATAGTCGGAAAGGAGTATATTATAACCTCAATTAATGAAAACACTCAAATAAAAGATTTAATTGAAATACTAATTATAAAAATGGGGAAAAATTTTAAAAATATAGTAATAGATTCTTCTGGTAATCTAAGTAAACATATTATATTTGGTTTAAACGGGAAAGATATTCGTTTTATTGAGGGTTTAAATACAGAAATTCTAGAAGAGGATGAACTAGTTTTATTACCTGCAATTGCGGGGGGTTAAATATAATTCATTTTAGAAAGAGATAATATCATTTTAATCAGATTTCAATAATGGAAAGGTGAATTAAATCATTAGGAATAATTTAAAAATAGGATATTTATCAACTGCTTATCACACTTCCTTTGTTTTAATGACTAATAATAACCTCAATGAAGATCTTAAAAAAAACTTAGATTGGTCATTATTTGGGACGGGACCTGCGATGATCGAAGCTTTTAGAAAGGGAGAGCTGGATATTGGTTATATGGGATTGCCTCCGGCGATTATTGGAATAGATCAAGAAGTAAATATTAGATGTGTAGCTGGTGGTCATATTGAAGGAACGGTCATGATTGGAAAGAAGAACTATAAAAATATCTTAGACTCAAATAATGATATGCACGAAACTCTTGCTCAATTTAAAGGAAAAATAATTGGAGCTCCAAGTAAGGGTTCAATCCATGATGTTATTATTAACTATTATTTAGAAAAAAGTAATTTACAGGATGAGATTGAGGTAAAAAATTATGAACAGGCAGAATTGATCGCCCTAGATATGAAAAAAGATTTAATAGAAGGAGGTGTAGGAACTCCAGCTTTAGCAATTTTTGCTTCTACACTTTTAAATTCTCATTTAATTATTCAACCTGATAAGTTATGGAAAAATAATCCTAGTTACGGTGTGTTTTTTCCTGAAAATTTAATCAGGAATCACCCAGATTATGTAATTAAATTTCTCTCATACCATAAAAAAGCATCTTATTTAATTCGAAATTCACAAATGGAAGCGGCAGAGATAATATCAAACACGATTAAAATTGTAGATAAACACTATATAAAATCAATTTTAGAAATATCTCCAAAATATTGTATTTCACTTTCAAAAGGATATGTGGATTCAACAATGGAATTTGTAAAAACTCTATATGATTTAGGATATATCAAAAAATTCTTGAAAACTTTAGATATTTTTAACTTTGAATTCATAAAAAGAGTGCATCCAGAGAATGAGCATTATTCAAATTAAATATTTTAAAAATAAATTCCTATTAGTATTCTAGAGTAATTATGAATCTATATGAGAAATTAAAGAAATCATTAAAATTGAAATTTGACCCAGTTGGGGTTAAATTAATATTTGAATCAAATGAGAATAACATAAATGATGATAAATTTAAATCTGTAAGTAATTTACAAAGATATTGTGAATATGTTAAAAGAGCTTCTAAAGGAGAATTCTTAGAATTAAAGAGAGGCGATTTTTACTGTGTAACTGGTGAAATAATGCTAGGTCTTAAAGAACCTGAAACTATTGAATTTGATAATAGATTAAAATTTAGAGGTTTAAAAAGCATACTTGTGTTCCCTGTAAATAAACTGGAAAATATCGCTGTTGATAGTATAATCTTAATTGTTAATCCAAGTAATTGCATGGATATAACTGAAGCTTATACTAATATTTATAACAAACCATTAAAAATCGAAATTGGGACCCAATCAGGAGTTTGCAGCGATGTTACAGCCTTAGTTATTAAGAGAGAGGAAATAAATTTCTCTTTCTTATGTGTTGGCTCTCGAATTTATGCAGGATATGATGATTGTGAATTGTTCAAGGAACCAGAATTTCACAGTGTAGATGTAAAAATAGAATAATTTTTTTTTCTTATCTTTTTTTTTTCTAAATCTCATTTTAAATGTTATTCAAGGCATGAATGCTCATATTTGTAGTTACACTTAGCCGAAATGCATTAATCATGAATGGATATCTCTTTATTAAATCCTTAATTGGATTAGGATTTTTTATTTCAAGATCAATCTTAGTAAGAATTAAATCAGAATTTTTAAATATTATACCTGCTTGATACTTTAAGATTCCCGATTTTCCAAGCTTTTTAATTCTCGTTCCAACTGTAGGTTAACTTCTATTTATTATCTTGGTAATTTCTGTATGGGTAAGAGAAGGATCTTGTTGTACTATCTGAATTATGTCTTTATCGATGTCATCCAAATTCATATTACTGCTTCTCATTTAATGGTTCAGCTCTTTGAATTATTAATAAAATTTTAACTTAACTTTTTTTTTCTCTTTCATTATGTCGTTTGTTATTCTTAGGTTCCTCTTTTAATGTTTCGATGGAAGTTCTTTTCCATTCTCTTTTTAATGGATCTGATTCAGGTTGGAAAGTGCTGTCCATATTACGAGATTGTTCCACATTTTTAGATTTTTTAGAAAAATATTTATTTCTTCCCACACCGATGACAATACCTATCATTCCAAGTAATGTAATGCCAAATAATCCAATTAGAAGAAATAAGTCATTGTCAGGAATCCCTTCTTGAGCATCATCATCAATAATAGGTATTAGTATGTTTATAGTTATTTCATTTGACCAAGTAGAACCTGTCTCATTGTAAGAAACAACTCTGAAATAGAATGTTCCGGTTTTAAATCCCTTTATTAACATTGAATTATTATTTAATCCTTCAATGTAAAGAATATCGGTCTCATTTACATTAGGATTCCTTGACCAGTAAATTGAATAGTTATGCGCACCAATCGAGAAGCTCCAATTGAGCCAGAAAATACCATCTATATCAGGAGGGGTAGCATTCGTGGCCAATTCAAAAACTCCGGGAGGGATTTGTACATCAATCATTATTTCATTTGACCATCTAGAACCCGTCTCATTATAGGAGATCA
>JAEOTJ010000013.1 GCA_016839905.1 Promethearchaeota archaeon
AAGCTAGCATTATAGGACTTAAATTTCCAGAAAATGTAATTTTATCTCCATACTTTTTATTTAACTTAAAAATATCATATTCAGGATTTGCAGTTGTTGACTCAACGGGATTAATAACATCAACGCCGCAATTGATAATATCTTCAAAAATTTCTGATAAATCACCATCAGAATGTAATAATATCTTACAATCATTTTTATGAGCATAATCACAAATTCGCTTTATCCAAGGAAATATATATTTCTGATATAAACTAGGGCTCATAAATAGACCATTTTTAAAGCCATAATCATCCCATAATAATATCATTTGGGCATCATTTTCAGTTAATATCTTTACCAATTCAAGAGTAAAAGAGCCACGGTCGTCAAACACTTTTTTTATTTCTTTTTCTCTGCTTAATAATCTAGAAAATACTTCTAATCCAAAACCTTCCCATGTACACTCCATTAAAGAACCCGTTGCGGGAATAGAAAATACTTCATCATTCATTTCCTTTTGAACTTTCCTTCCCTCTAGAAATTGTGTCAAACGCGTATTTAAGTTTGGATCTGGTAGTTCCCAACTCTCATAATCTTCAAAGCTTTTAAAGTAACCTCCATGATAAGCCATTATTTGAGTACCATCTTCATATGGTTCAAACTTCATAATTCTTCCATATTCGTCGATAAATCCCTTTCCTCTTTTAAGAAATTTGCGTGGATACAAACCAACATAAGTTAAAACTAGATCAATTCCAACTTTTCTTAAAAACTCATAAGATAATTTGTAACCTCCTGCTCCTTTAGGATCAATACCATAATGTTTCATGATAGTATTATTTGTAAAAGCGCTTTCAAATGCCGGAACTTTATCTGGCTCCTCGTGATTTACAGCCTTTAATACTCTTTCTGGTGCCTTTATTTCTTATCCCCCGAAATACTTAAAATTAATTTAAATTATAATTAATGAATATACTATATTCCTTAAATAAAGAATTCTTGAAAAATAAAGTTCGTGATTTATGAAAGCGTTTAAACCGCTTGTAAGAGATTTTTTCGTTAGAGATACATTGACTGTTGCAAGAGAACTACTTGGAAGTTATTTAGTAAGAAAGACGTCAACGGGGAATATAGTTGGGAAAATCATTGAAGTTGAGGCATATCTAGGACCAAAGGATAAAGCTAGCCATTCATATAACTACAAGAACACTGAGAGAACTAAAGTAATGTATATGGTTCCCGGATCGTTATATATCTATTTCATTTATGGATTATATCATTGTTTAAATGTTATAACGGAACCAGAAGAAATGCCATGCGCTGTGTTAATTCGACAATTATATCCTATTGATGGAATTGGACTGATGACTAAAAATAGAAATGCTAAAATTGGAGAAAATTTTGAAAATTTAACTGATGGACCTGGTAAACTGTGTATGGCTTTCAATATAACAAAAAACAAATTTAATGGGATAGATTCTTGTTCTCTTAACTCAAAATTGTTTTTCGTTGAAGGAGAGAAAATTAAGGATAATTTAATTGCTGTTAATAAAAGAATTGGAATAGATTATGCGGAGGAAGATAAAGATCTGCTATTAAGATTTACTATAAAAAATGAAAAATCCTTACCAGATTAGCATTTTCAATTTTTTCTTAAATCAATTTTGACATTAATGGATAAATTTAAATGTTTGTTTTTTCACATATCCCATGCAATAGGGTTAATGGTTAAAATATTATTTATATTAATTTTATAGGTGATTAGTTGGTAAAGGATGCACTAAAGTTTTTTCAGGCATATATTCGTGAGATGATTGATGTGGGGGGACCTAATTTACCCAAAGCTATTTCTACAAAATCTGGTGCAAAATTAGGAAAATTGTATAAAAAAAAAGGCTTATCACAAGATTTGGAAATCGCCTTAAAGCAAATTTATTCAGCATTAAAAGCAAAACCGAAGATAACAAAATTAAACGAAAATAGCTATGAAGTAATTTTAAAGTATTCTAAAAAGTTTTGTCCTATAGGCGGAGGACCAAGCTCTTCAAGGGCTCCTATTTTCCAAAAAAACATTTGTATTCCCTATACGAGAGGATTTTTGAATGAACTATTCCCTAATTTAAACTTTGAAGCTGATATTCTTAAGTGCATCCCCTTGAATAATCAAAAAACTTGCCATTACATCCTAAAAGTTGAAAAGAAAAAAGTTTAGATTAAATAAGGTAGCCATTTCCAATTTCCAACTAATAAAATACTCTGGATAATTCAAATTATCTTGAATGGGAAGCTCTTCCCAGACTTATTATTAAATAAATAATAACTATAACAATAATTAAATAGTTCAAAATCGAGAATTAATTAATCTTTTTTTTTTAATAAAATGGAAAATGCTGTGAAGATGTCGAAAAACCGGGATGCGTTAAAATTTTTTCAAAATTTTATTTCTCAGATGATTGATATTGGTGGGGAAAATCTCCCTAAATCAATTTCTACTAGTTTGGGTGCAAAATTAGGTAAAATGTTAAAAGAGAGAGGCTTTATCGGAGTTGAAAGCAGTTTGAAAAAAATATACAATGTTTTAAATGCTAAAACTAAGATAAAAACTCTAAATGACGATCCCAAAACATTGGATATAACACTTAAATATTCAAATAAATTTTGCCCCATTGGTGGTAAGGTTAATCCTGATAAAGCTGAACTTATACAAAATACAATATGTATACCTTATACAATTGCAATATTGAATTCTTTCGATCCTGAGTTTAAATATGAATCCGAAATATTAGAGTGTATACTGAATTCTAATAATAGACATTGCAGATATAAACTGATTATCAAACCAAAAAAATCAATTGAAAAAAATGAGTAATTAGGAATAGGTTTAAAAAAACCTGAACCTCGATATCAATCCTACTATTATGACCAAGTATCTCATGGTCCTCCACACCTGCACTATAAAGCGCGAACTACTATTCGTACGGATGCTCCCGCCAGGGCCTGTCCGGTTTTGAAATTACGAGTTTATGTATTTCCTACAAAATACACCACTCTGTAACCCGTCTATGTAGCCGATGCTTCAACGGAACATAAGATTGGATAATAGTACTCATGAATTCTTAATTCAGGCACTTTCCGCTAATGAGCTTTTTACGGTCATTCCAGCTAAAGGGAAATCAGCCGTTGCCCAAATTGGCCAATTTAATTCAATTTATTATATAATTTAAATTTTATCTTACTTACCATAGAAATCTATTATGGAATAGAATGCCAAGCTGCTAAATCTATGCGCCCAGTAACTATAGTCACTTTCTTAGGGAAACTCTCTATTGACGCTCTCTTCCTCATATGAAATGGATAAAAAAGAAAAATTCCGTCATCTGTCTTAATAGCAGATGGTTCTTTTAGGATACGTTTAAACCATTTTGGTTCCATACGAGGAATCCACTTTTCCGGAACAGCATAGGATTCAATATACTCACTGGTTAATATAATATGCTTTTTATTGCATTTTGCATTGAATCCTTTTTTTCCTTTTAACTCATCAATGAGTTCTATTGAATAATACTCTTCTGACATAAATGGTTGGTTATTCATTCCCTCCTTATACTCTGCATAAGGAGATCTCAAGACACACAATAGCATTTCAACATGGTAACCAATATAACTTCGAAGATCATAGAAAAGATCATTTATTTTAAGTTCTAAGCCACTTTGAAGCTTTCCTGTTATCTTGAAAGTCAATCCACCATATTTTTTATCTTCTATAACATCAATGTCTGAAATGAAGACTCTCAAAATTATATCACTGTGTTCCAATAGAAAGAAAGAAATTTACTCTTAATAACTTAAGGAGAGTAATAACTAATTAGTCAGATAAAATTACATTTAATAAAAATATACTTCAATCATCTTAGTGAATCTAATAAAAAACCTATTAAAAATTCATGTAAAATTAGGAAATAATGAATTTTCTTTATTTATTTTAAAATGAGGTTTTTTAGACAGAATTATTTAAGATTTAGATAAAATATTTTTCTTGATTTTCTTCTATTTCTTTGATTCCATTTTTATTTATTATTGCACCTTCTTTATTCAAATGGATTAATTTATCCTTATATAAACCATTTAAATATGTTGATACATATGAAGCTTGTTTTGGTTTTAAAATTAAGTTTAACTCCTGTCGAGTCATTCTCTTTGGAAATTGATATAAAATTAGCAATAAATCTTCTTTAAATTTCAATCCTTTTTTAAGAATCATAATTTCACCATCTTCGAATTGTTCAATAGTAGGGATTTTTTTTTCCATAATTGAATTGGTTAAAATTATGGCATTTTCAAAAGAGATATCAAAAAAAATTATTATTACTTGAGATATTACCCAATTACAAGCCGTAATAACAAAATCAAAATCTATAGAATCTGCATTAGTCATTTTTATATGCGCTACTCTTTTTTTGCTTCTAATGGAAAAAACAGCTTTTAGAATTTGTGGAATAACCAAATATAACATTTCTTCTTTAGCAGAAGGTTTATGTAATTTTAAAAGGTCGTTATAAAATTCTCCAAATTCTATCTTGTTTAAATCAACCTTTTTCAATGGTTCAGATAATTGCTTTAGACATGCAATGCAAACTTCACTGAATCTAGCAGCATGTAGTAGTCCTTTGGTTACATCTCCTAGCCAATATGCGGACTTAGTTCTTTCAAACTCAAAAAGGAGCTCTTTTGCGAAGGATTTACCAAATATATTTTGAAATTTTTTCATTATAAATTTTTGGTTCATAATTGGCAATCCTCTTTTTCTAAATACGACCTAAGCATTTTAATAGCTTTATTCTCACCAGCATGTGTTAATTGCATGGCTGATTTAGGTTTATTTAATGAAAAATACTTCACATAATGTTTATTACTGTTCAATAAATCCAATCGATCATAAGAAACTCTACTATTTTTCAGAAGAGTTTTTCCAGAAAAGTTATTTATATTGTATACTCTTTTTAATAAGACTCCTAATAACATTAATGTTTTAATTTGTAACCTTTTCCTTATGTTTTCTCTTAATGGAACACACATTCTGATCCCATCATTTTGAAATTCAAATAGAGTTCTTAACCTTTCTTCATCTAATTCATATCTTTCAGCAAATGAAAAAACATTTCGGTTTAATTCTTCCTCATTAATTGATATTTTATCAGAATTTTCATTTTTTACTCTGCTTCTAAATTTTATGTCAAAGTTTGAAGTATTTTCAATAATATCTTTCATTAAAATAATACCTTTCTGGAATCCAAGAGGAGTAATTCTATAAGAGGTGTTTGTACTTCCTATAGGACCCCTTTTGTGTATTATATATGTAGAATATTTTTTTAAAGTGGTGGTGATGTTCTTTATCATTACTCCTGCATCTAATAAACATTTCCTAAATTCAGAGGAATTTATTTCATCTAAACCATAAATTAATTTATTCACTGTAAGGAGTAATAATGTTGATTTAACATGACTCTCTTCATGTGATGCCCCTTTCCACCCCCTTAATAAAATAATCTCATTATTTACTAAATTAGATAATGAATATAAATCCTCCATTTTTAAATTATACTTCATTAATTCATTTCTCAATGATTCTTCATCTAATTTTATATCTTCTTTTTTTTGAGATACCACCTGTGAAATTTTTCTAATAGGTTGTGGTTTTTTCTTAGTAATGGTTTTCTTTTTTTCAGAAATGATAACAACGTTATTCTTCTTTTCCAGCAAATATTTTTGAGCTAAATTATCTAATTGTTTTTCTATTTCATAATATTTAATAGCGTAAGAATTATCATCTACAAATACGATTTTACTTTTAACATAATTTCCTAGTGGTCCAGATATCGTTGTTTGGGCAACATCGATATTTTCACTTATAAACCTAGAAGTTATTTGTACATCTTTGTTAAGTAGTAATTCTTTTGAGAAATAGATCCCTATAAGATAAACAATTATTTTTTCTTTTACAGATAATGGGAATTCTGGTGAAATGATGATATTACCGGTTTTACTTTCTATTTTTAGGAAAGGTTTTGACTTTTCAACTAATCTTTTTAAGTCATCAAGAGTATGTTCTTCATCAACTATGAGTTCTTTTAATATATCAAGTTTTTTATTGTTCATTTTATTTTTACTCTTTGATTATATAATTGTTTTATAATTATACACTCTTATAAACTTTATCATGATTCTTTACATAGCATGAGTTAGTAATATGAAAATCCAATAATAATCATCCCTCATTTTATATAGTATAAATTTATTTTCAAATACCATTATAGGTCAAAATATTTAAATAAAAACCGTCTTAATGATTCATGATTTTTTAATAAAATACTATTTTATAATAAAATCGCCAATCATGAACGGGTTGAGGTTCCAATAAGTTTTTTGCAAATTAAACTAATGGAAGTCCTAATGCAGACAAATAACAAGCAACTTATAACAAATACATTAATACTAACAATTTCATTTTTTAAGGATATCCATGCAGATTTGTATACTAAGCAAGGCATCCAAATTCGGTTATTACCAAGAAAATATAGAAGAGAAGCAATTTTACGCCTAAAACAAAAGTTTTTGCCAAATTAAGTAAGGGAGGATTGAATATTTATCTTAATGTAGATATGGATAAAGTAAGTTTGACTGAGATTAGGACGAATATCTATGTAAATGGGAAAAAATTCCAAGTTGTCTAAGAATAGAAAGTTATTATAAAATTTACATTTTCAATAGACGCTTGCAGACTTTAAAGTGATTAATAAAATAACTATGTTTTAAATTACTTTCCCGTAATTAGATTTTTTTTAATCTCTTTTCTTCTAATAATCGATAGAAATTCTTTTGTATCAGGAAAAACATAGACAAAATCTTCGCCATCATCCTCTATTACAATCTCTTTAAAAAATTTGCCCTTGACTTCAGTATTTAAATCATTTATAATCATGAATTTAAAAT
>JAEOTJ010000049.1 GCA_016839905.1 Promethearchaeota archaeon
CAAAAGGAGACTTGGAATTAGCACTGCAGATGGTCAAAAAAGCAATTGAAATAAATCCTAAAGAGCATACGATATGGTTAGTTCAGGCAGAGATTTACACTGACCGAAAAGACTATGAAAATGCCCTAAAATCAATCAATATGGCTTTAAAACTTAAACCAAAATTTAAGGATGCCCTGGAATTGGGACGAGATATTCATAATATGATGATTGAAGATAAAAAATGAATATAGCTGGTATCCTTGGATGGGAAGTGAAGAAGTTAATCTAAATCGAGGATTTATTAAAGCACATAACGAACGTATAAAGTCTGAGAAAATGAAAAATGAGAAGATTTTGAAATATATAGTTCTTTAAACAAATGAAATGGATATATGAAAAATTACGGTTAATAGTAGCTGAATTAAAACACGGAAATTATAATATCTCCCCACAAAAATCTTGAATCTTTTAAGACCCCTTACTTATTTTTTGTTATAATTTATTCCGCTCGCTTATAAGAGACTCAAAATAGTTATGTATTATATTTTTTTAATTCTCTTCTTCTTTTTACTATTTAAAGTATTAACATTAGGTACCTGCTTTACTTTTTTAATATTAGAAACAGACTTGACCTTTTTTATTTTCTTAGCCTTTTTTACCCTTTTTTTAACCAACAATTTCACCTGTTTTACTTTCTCTTAAATAGATTTATTAAAATTATTTTTTTTGTTTATTTAGAGGAGGCTTATATTTCTTTATCCTATTTTCTTGAATCTCTTTTCTCTTTTTAGCAGATGGCTCTAAGTTATATGTAAAGTGTGTAAAATGTTTATCATCATCTCTTTTATGGGCAGAAATCCTTTCGCTTATGTTTCCTTCCCCTGTATATACCACTTTTCCTTTTGTATTAAAAATATTATAGTTTCCATCCCTAGAGGGAAGTTTTGATATATTTTCTTTTGTCTTTTTAATTTTTCTGGTCATAATTAATAAGATTATCGTTATTGTTTTAAATCTTATTTCAAATGCTTTACCTATAATTATTTTAATTTATCAGGACATTTAGAAAGATTTAATGTTTCCTATAGAATTCGAACTACACCTAAAGCAGTTGAAGGAAGAGATAATTAAATGTTGTTTTAAAGAACATCTCAATTACTTCTTGTAAAAAAGAGGATTTTTTAAACCTCATTTTTCACACATATTAAATGCTTCATATTATCCTTTATTTTAGTTTAAGCGTAGGTATGCTCCCTCTCGCCACCATTTTCTTAATCCTCAAACTAAAAGAATATCCCTTAAGAATCCTAAAATATTTCTTTTTAAGTTTCCTTATAATTGATATTTTATTCTCAATAATAAATTTTGAAAATCTTTTTCCTCCATACAATGAAACTTCTTTTTTTATTGCTTTCTCTCATTTCGCTTTAACTTTATCTATTGCATTATTTGCTCTATCTTATGCATTAGCCTTCAAAGATTTGATTGAATTGAAGGCGCCCTCACGATACGAATCCCGAAAAGGGAAGATTATCATCGGAAGAGTTATGAAAAAAAAGAGAAAGTTATACAAATTTTTTCTTTCTCTTAAAGACTTAGAACGCCACATGTTCGTCTGTGGAACCACAGGCTCTGTAAGAGTAATTTTGTCCAAAATTTTCTTATTAACTTTAAGAAACATTTTGAAATACCCATCCTATTAGCTGAATTTAAGGGTGAATATACCTTTCTTCAAGAGAATTTAGATTCTCTTATTGATATTACCACACTAGATAAATAGAATTCTATATATTTGTTTATTAGTGAAAACGATATATAGCTGTTGCATATATTATAGGTTAAGACAAGTATAAATAATTATAACAAAGAATTTTATAAAATTTATGATTAGTTGGTTAATCTTTGTTAGGAGTAATGAGCAATATCAGAAAACTTTTGAATTTCTACAGTATGATGCAGATTTTTCAACGGGTTCCAGATATGTGATTAAAGGTCCAATTAGCTTGAGGGAAGGGGGTAAAATACAAGGAAAAGAGCAATATTTGCTAGGTCTTAGTTTTTACGGTAATTATGGGGAAGATATTAATGAATTTCTTGATGAAGAAATAGTTAACTCGGAAGATGTAATATTCTTATCTGATTTGGATGAGAAATATAAAGCCAAATCTTTTATGAAAGAAGAAGATCTACTAGCGTACCTGACTAAAATTAACTTTAAATTCGAAGATGGATCATTTCCAGCCAAACTTCTGCCATATGATCATAGTTTGAGGAGGACAAAGGAAAGAAAAAGTTTTCTGGATTACATTGTATGGATTTACATCATTGAATCACGGAACGCTTATTATAAATTCATGGATTATTATGAAGAGGAAATATTTTTCTGGAAACGTGGATTTCGTAGGGGTCAGCTCATTTTACTAGAGGACAAGTTAGAATTGAAAGATGGAAAAACAATTGGAAATAGTGGAGAAATGAAAGTATTAATAACATTTAGTACAGAATCCAAAAAATTTGTAGATAATATGATTCAAGAAGGAATTCTTGATCCTGATTGTCTGGTAAATGCAGATAAAATTCAAGAGAAGGAATTTGATACAAAACCCTATAAGAATATGTTTAAGAAGGGGAAGACAATGAAATATTCTTCTGATCTGGCTATTTACCTATATAAAAACAATTTTAAATTCCAAGACAATTCCAGATTCCATTGGCATATACCAAGAGACAGAAGGAAAGGCATGATGGATAAAGATTATGAAAAATATATATTAGATGCTTTGGGAGAGAAGAAGATTCAATATAATGAGGTGATTGAAGATGATATTCATTATAGTCGTCATTATTTATGTGATATTTGCCGTTCATTTGAGCATAATATGAGGTATTACAAGAAGGAGGATGGTAAATGGAAGGAGGTAGAATGGAATAAAGCTGATGATGAGGCTGAGATTGCATTGGCATATTGTTATAAGTGTAATAATCCTGAGAGAGTACATGCTGAAGACTGCCTGAATAAGTCTTATGAGAATAGACTCCTCCCTTCGGAGTATCGATTCTGGGATTGGAAAAAAGGCTCACTGATTACTAATAGTGAAAAGATCTATGAGGAATTGTTTGGATTGAGAGATATAGGGCATACTTTTATAACTTATTACTCCAAAATAATAGTTGGGATGTATACTTTCTTAGATAAGGATCAAGATGAAGAGGTAGAGGCTCTATTTACAGGTGCCACATTATTGTATCACGCATTATGCTCATGGGTGTTTGGGGAGAAGAGTCCAAAGATTGTTTATCCATACTTGATTACGTTTATTAAAGAAGCAAATAATGTTAAGAATAAGGATTTCTCACCTTTTCTAGATTATATTAACTGGGTTTCTGAAGATTTAAATAAAGTTTTGGAAGAAAACCAGATGGATGATAAGGCTTATGTTGATACATTTACTTTAAATAAGGATCGGGAAAAATCAGGAGTTATCCTTTTACTCTGGCGGCTTGGCTATTTTTTAGGTAGGATTATAGATATATCCCAAACTAATGATATTCCTATTTTATTTGATTCATTTAAATCCATCCAAGCTCTTTTTGATGCCTTGGGAGATTGGGTTTTTGGGAGAGGTATTCTTCAAAAAATAAAGGTAAGATTTGAGACTTTCGATCATGCACTTCAATTCGAACAAGACCCCGCTTATCACGGTATTTTCAAAGAAGTTAAAATTACTCGGGATAATATTGAGAGTTTTATTAAAAATAGTGAAAATATGTAATTACATTGCATTTATTATAGGTTAATACTAGAATAAACCTTTTTGAAATCTTTAAAATAGATATTTTCAAGATTATTAATCAAATGAAGAAACATATCCATTCATAAAAAAAATTATATTACTTTTTCTATAAATATTAAAAATTTTTAGAAATGGAGCTTTTTATGTTTCTTTAATTTCTTTAAGGCTTTTATTTCATCAAAAATCAATCCTTCAAATAAGATTGCTTCAGCAACCTCAATTCCTTTTTTGTTGATAGAGATTTTATGTCGAGAACCATTACTTTCCACGTTCTTGACATACCTTCGCTTAATATAACGATTATTGGATAAAAAAGCAAGTGCTTGAGAAATTATACTTTTTGATTTTTCAAAATGTTCAATGAGATCCTCCGTAAGTATTTCCTTGTTCTCGTAAAATTGCTGCCTTAAGTATAATAAAATTCGGGTTGATAAACGTGGATAGAACCCTTCCAGCTCCTCATCTCTAAACATGTCATATATTAGTTTAAAAGTTTTTAAACTCCACATTTTCTGGCAGTTTTCTCTAAAACTTGCTTCTATTAAGATCTCTTACCATACCCAAAATCGTAGTTTAATAAAAATTAAACCAGTTTATTAATCTTTAAACTCCATATCTCTGCCCATTTGAGGAGAGAATTTATATAGGAAACAATAACACTTTTTCTACAAGACTGCACGTTTTTGCAATCTTACCCGTTAGTTTGCGCGTTATGCAACTGACAAAAACACCAGGTTGGAATAAAATGAATAATCTAAATACAAATCAA
>JAEOTJ010000014.1 GCA_016839905.1 Promethearchaeota archaeon
ATAGAAAAAGATGATGAGCCAGGAATCTGGAATTGCTCCTTAGTTTTTGAAAATCCTTCAGAATTCATTATTGAACTCCTTGATGCTGATGTGTATGCCCCAGAGGACGAGAATAATAAGTTTATCAAGATAGATCCCGATAATAGTCCATTAATTCCTTCAGGAGCTCAATGGCATTCAGATTCATGGGAATATAAAAGTGATAATTACCCTTCTCTTAATAAACAAATGATATTTCGAGTAAAGCCCCAAATTCAAACAGTTGTAAATGGAATGATAGATATCGAGGATATAAGTTTAATTATAGGCAGTATGATCGGAGAAGTTAGTTATGAGGCTAAGGAAGCTATACCTGGAATAGTTCTTGAAGAAAATACCATAATGATACCTTCATATAAAGACTCAGATATTGAAACGACATTAACAGCAATAAATAATGGGATGGCACCATTAAATGAATTAACAATAACAGTAAAAGAATTCACGGAAATATTTAAACCGCCCGAAGGAGAGGAAGTTTCGATATTAATAGATGATAAGGCTATTGAACTGCCTCCAGATACCATAAGTATTGAAGAGAATTCACCAGCAGTTCTAAAAATAGCACTTACTAATCTTAAAGATAGTCCAATGGGAATGTTCATGCCTAATTCTTCAATTGAAATTAAATACCCTGTTCATGCAATAAATCCTGAAAAAGATGTTCAATTTAAGCAAGAAATAATATTTAATGCAAATACATTTCCAATTGGTCAAGAAATAACGTTTATTCCGGACCCAGATCAAGTTCCTGAAATCCAAGTTGTACATATGAGAAGGAAATATCGTGTTGGAAAGGAGATAATTCCAATTGGAAATATCGGTAATTATCAAATTAAAATACATTTTGAAAACTTGGGTGATATGCCCTTGAATAACGTAGAACTAATTGATAGAGTTCCGGATAATTTTAGTTATAGTGAATATTCAGAAGAACCAGATAAGATCGTCGATGAGGAAGGAAGAGATATCTTAACTTGGTTAATAGAGACGATAGAAGCAGGTGGAAAAATGGAAATCTCCTATAATATGAAAGGTGAAGGCAAATATCGACCAAAGGATGCCCAATTGGCATTATAATGGATTAATAATTATTTTTTTATACTATATTTAAATAACTAATTTTACTTAGTGTTCTAATTTTAATTCAATTTTATTGATAGAAGTAATATAATGAAACAAAAAAAAATTAAGAAAATAATTCAAGCAGAAAAAATTGCAGCCGGAGAAGTGGTTGAAAGGCCAGCCAACATCATTAAAGAATTAATTGAGAACAGTATAGATGCGGGAGCAAAAGAAATTCGAGTAATCATTAAAAATGCTGGGAAAACAATGATTCAAGTTATTGATGATGGTATTGGTATTCCTCCAGAAGATATTGAATTTGCTTTCGAAAGACATACTAGCAGTAAAATCCGAAGCATTGAGGATTTAGATCGTCTCTCAACTTTAGGTTTTAGAGGTGAAGCATTGGCAAGCATTGCAGCGGTTAGCCAAGTAGAAATAATATCAAGGACAAAAGAGAATGATTTAGGAGTACAATTACAAATAGATGGAGGTAATGTAATTGGAAAAAAAGAGATTTCTTGCCCTATAGGAACAAATATCAAGGTAAAAAATATTTTTTACAACATCCCGGCAAGGCAGAAATTTCTAAAATCGGATTCCACTGAACTAGGACACATTACAAACTTCATCCAAAGGTTTGCTTTAGCACATCCACAACTTCACTTTATTTACAGGCATAAGGAATTAGATATCATTAACTGTCCCGCTTCAAATGATTTGAAAACTACAATTTTTCATATTTATGGGAAAAAAGTTGCTAAATTCATGGAACAAGTAAATTACACTGAAAAAGATAGCTTATTTAAATTACATGGATTGTTAGGTCATCCACAGATTGCAAAAAAAAATAGAGCTTCTTCAAGTCTATTCATTAATAAACGTTATATCATCAGTGATGTTTTATTTAGAGCTATAAAGGAAGCTTATGAAGGGACACTAATGGTTAGCAAACATCCCTTTTTTGTATTAAATTTGGAATTGGATCCTTCTGTTATAGATTTCAATGTCCATCCGAAAAAGCTCCAAGTTAGATTTGAGCGTGAGGAGCATATCTATAATAAAATTTATAATGTATTACGGAATTTCATAGAAGAGATGTTTATTGCAAAAGCAGCTAAATATATATCAACTGATTTGCAAAAATATGTGCCTAAAAAGAAAGTTAATTTAATAACGAAAGAGGGATTAGAATCGGAAAGAATACCACGCCCAATTAAGGAAATTCGGGCGAAAAAGAAAAAAGAAGTAAAAAATAAGGATATATTTAATGAAGAAGGTGAATTAATTGATGAAACAGTTCAGCTTCATTTAACAGATCATGGAGTTCAAGAAGAATCCACTACCCCAAAAATGCCTGACACATTTATAAGAGAAAAATATATTATTTCAAAAAATTTTCCAAAATTACGCCTAATTTCTGATACAGGTCAATTAAGTAACAAAACATATGTCGTTTTAGAAGGATTTAACGAGGAAATTAATGAATCTGGATTATATATTTTGGACCAACATGCCGCCTCTGAAAGGGTTACTAAGGAGAAATTACAAGAAACGAGTGAAAAATTAAAAATTACACAACAAAGATTAATCTCTCCTTTAAAAATTGATGTATCTCCAAGTGAAAAAATATTTTTAATAGAAAACATAAAAGATATTAAAAAATTGGGTTTTGATTTTGAACATTTTGGCGGTAACACCTTTATTTTAAGAGAGATTCCAACCATCATTGAGAAGCTTCCCAATAAGAATATAATACAAGATATTATCAGTGATATGACGAAAATCGGAAAGGATAAAAGTTTTTCGGATATAAAAGAAGAAATAATTAATTACTTAGCATGTCATAAAAGTATTCGAGGTGGCGACGATTTGTCTTTAAAAGATATAAGAAAACTACTTATTGATTTGTCTAATTGTAAGGATCCCTTCCATTGCGCGCATGGAAGACCTACATTACAATTCTTCTCTTTCAATGAATTAGATAAAATATTTAAAAGAGTTAATTAATTATATTAAATTTTTTTTTTAATAAAATTCATTATGATAATGGAATTGGCTCAATAGACTCATCTTCGGATAAACAATCCATTAGACTAATAACGGTTACCCTTAAGGTCAACATTTCCATTACATCTGTTAATAACTCATCATATCTCTTGGATTTTTTAGAAATTTTATTTTTGCTAGTTAGTCTATTGAATTCTTTTTTTAATTTATTCCTTATTTCTTCTTGGGAATCTAAACTAAGATGCTGTCCTTTAAGCCATTTATCTATAGCGCGTTTTATGTGTTTCTCTTTTTTCCCCGATTTTTTATAACTTACTTCGGCCGATTCTAGTTTTTTAGCATTATCAATGTAATCAGGGTCTTCATACATTGATTTCAATAAAAGTCCGAGATTATTAATTAATTCTTGTAAACTCAATTTATTAAACCAGTCTGTTATGAAATTAAGAACGTGCATTTTTTGGGCTATTTTTAAATAATCAAGATATTCGCGTATGAATCCAAACAT
>JAEOTJ010000186.1 GCA_016839905.1 Promethearchaeota archaeon
GAGATAAAAGGGGAAATGAGCGAGGAGAAAAAAGAAGAACTGAGTGAGGAGATAAAAGGGGAAATGAGCGAGGAGAAAAAAGAAGAACTGAGCGGGGAGATGGAATGGGGTCTAAGCGAGGAGATAGAAGGGGAAATGAGCGAGGAGATAGAATGGCTACTGAGCGAGGAGAAAAAAGGGAAACAGAGTGAGAAAAAAAAGGGTAACTGAGCGAGGAGAAAAAAAGGAAAAAATCCATTTTTTTATTTTTCAATACTATTAACTTAAAAACTAAATCCGAACTATTGGAACGATTTTAATATATAATACTAAAATATATTAACTTAAGATGTTATTTTAATTTAGAATTATATAACTTTTTATGAATAAGAAAATAGGGAAAACCTCTATTGAGTGAATATTCTGATATTGAATTTAAATTAATTAAAACCATTGTCATTTGTAAAAATACTGGTGAATTTTTAGTGGATCTTATTTTAGATTCAGAAATTAATACGATAATGATTTCATCATTCGTTTCAGCATTAGCAATGTTTGGCAAAGAAAACATGGGAAAAATTGAGGAAATAAGCGTAAAAGGATTGGAAGTTGAGATGATAATAGTATCCAAACATGACCTAATTTTAATTACATTAATGGATCGCGATTTCTATAAGGATATAATTCGAGAGAGGGGAGAAAAAATTTTAGATTTATTTCATCAGATGTATAAAAATAACCTTGATGATTGTTCGGATATTGAAAAATTTTCAGATTTTAGAGCTGTTCTTACTTCAGAATTACAGACATGCTTGGATCAGATGAAAGAATTAGAAGAAAAAAGAGATATATTAAGATCTGGATTGGAATATAAAGAATAAAATCTTAAATTCTTAATTAATTATTTTTTCTAATTTATTCAAAATTTATAATGTTTTTAAAGATAAATTTCTAAATTTAATAATAGAAGGCTTTTTATTACATTGTCTTAAGTGTAGAATATATTTAACAATTCAATATTGATATTGAAGTCCTTTTCCCTAGCTTCTACTTGATCTAGAAAGATTTAAATATGAATGTAAACTATATTTACTTGAAGATGAGTTTTTATCTTCTTTTTAATTTAATAACATTTTAACAGAAGAATTGAGTAATAAAATATATTTTACATTTTAAAAAAAAGGAGGAAAAAAAATGAGCAAAGAAAAAAAAACTTATGAAGGAAATATCTCAAGCGATTATAGAAATAAGGAATTACTAAAGATGAACATAATTTTAGGGTTAATAGCTTTTGGAATAATCCTTATATCGTGGTTAGCTCTTATTATTTTTGACCCTATGAAGGAAATAATTCGACCTACTGGAAAGATACCTGAATTAGCTATTCAGATTCTCATTGGAATAATCATATTTGCAATAATAATTCCATATACAATAATTAACTTGATTGTATTTTTTTATTTATCAGCATATGTCAGGAGATTCTCTTACCATATTTCCGATGACCATATTCTCGTTAATCATGGAGTTTTTACTAGGACGGTCTCCGCAATTCCATATACACGCATTCAAAACATCAATATTGTAAATGGTGTGTTTGACAGGATGTTTAAGACATTTACGGTGAAGATCGAGACGGCGGGTTCTAGTGCTGCTGCTGCTAGCGCCCAAGGCGGACTTGTTCGACCTGAGGGATACGTCCCTGGTTTGAAAGACCCACACATCATTGAAAAGAAAATCAAGGAGATGATGACAAAATATTCCGCTGTTCCTAGCGGTTTAGAAGATAAAGTCTTTAAACCTGAAGAATTAGCGTTTGATAACTTCATTAGCTACATCCTTTCAAAGATGCGAGAAGGAGAGAAATTAAAAACTACTATAACTGAATTGAGGGAAAAAGCAGGTATATCTGCACCACAATTAGCTGAAAAGGTCGGAGTTCCGATTCAGACAATAGAATATTTAGAAGAGGGTCGATATAATCCCAGCTTGGCATTAGCATATAAAATTGCTGATATCTTAAACAGTAGAATCGAAGATCTCTTTAAATTAAATTAAGTTTTAATTAAAAAAATATTTTTTTATATATTTTTAAAAAAAAAAGGTTTTTGTGAGAAATATTTGAAATTTAAGAAAAAAGTTGCGACCAAGATTAAGAAAATTCGGGAAGAATTAGGCTTAACCCAGCAGGAGCTGGCAAAAAATGTAGGTGTTTCTCGCCAAACGATATATTACTTGGAAAAGAACAAGTATAATCCATCTCTCACAATATCATTTAAAATAATGAAGATTTTAAATAAACCTTTTGATGAAATCTTTTTTCAGGAGCCCATAATCAAGGGGGTGATTGAAAACTTATCTTTAAAAGAAGTAAAAGAGATTGCCGAAAAAATTGGCATTCCATATGAGAAGATAGTATCTTTAAGTGAAATGGATGATAAAGACCTAGAAAAAAAATTTAATAAAAAGGTATTAGAAGAGATATCTAAAGCATTAGGAGTAAAATTCGAGGAACTTTTTGAAGAATAACCTGTTTTTAAATAGACCTATAAAAAAATCTTATTGTTTATTCTTTAAGAAAGTACCATCCTGATATTCCCGAAAAGCAAGATTGAGTTCTTCTTCTGTATTCATGACAATTGGACCTCGCCACGCAACGGATTCCCTAAGGGGTTTTCCAGATATAAGGAGGAATCTAACTTTTTCGGTACCAGTGCTAATCAATATCTCATCGCCATCTTTGAAAATAATAAGATTTTCCTTCCCAATTAATTTTTCTTTTTTATCATCAAAATAGCTTTCCCCTTCAATCACATAAGCAAAAACATTATGACCCTTTTTAATCGGTTGAGTAAAAGTTGCTTTTGGCTTTATTGTAATATCGAAGTATTGAGGTTCAGTTACGATATCTTGCACTGGTCCTTTCACTCCATTTACTTCTCCACAGACTACTTTCGCAGTGACATTTCCATTCACGGTTACCTCTGGAATTTCGCTTTTTTTCACATCACGATACCTTGGGTCCATCATTTTATATAATGCCGGAAGATTTGCCCATAATTGGAAACCCCATAAGAGAGTGTCATCTTTACTAAATTTAGGCATTTCTTGATGAATAATACCTGAACCGGCTGTCATCCACTGAACATCCCCTGCTTGAATAATACCTCCATTTCCTAAACTATCCCCATGCTCCACTTTTCCATGAAGCATGTATGTAATGGTCTCTATACCTCTATGTGGATGCCAAGGAAACCCAGCAATATAATCATTAGGATTATCGGAATGGAAATCATCAAGGAGTAAAAAAGGATCCAACCAAGGATCTGCATAGCCAAAGGCTCGCTTTAAACGAACACCAGCTCCCTCCATAGTGGATCTGCTTTTTATAGTAAGTCTAATTTTTCGAATTTCATTCATAACAAGAGTAAAAATAAATTTAAAAAATAAAAATATACTCCTTATAAATCATAGAGTAAGAACCAATATTACTTATACAACTCTTCTAACCATTTATCATCTCTTATCAAATTCTCATAGACTTCCTTGTCTCCAAAATCGCCTCGAAATTGATTTTTTTCCATTTTAATGACTCTTACTTTCCAATTTCTTTCTTTAATCCCAAATCTTATCGCATCGGGTATTTCAATTTCACCTCGTTTAGAAGGCTTTATCATTTTTAAAAGCTCAAAAATCTCTTTAGAGAAGATAAAAATACCTGAATTGTTTAAGTTTGAAGTTTGTGCGCCTTTAGGAGGTTTTTCAACCATTTCAATGCAATAATTACCTTCACAATGAATTTCACATCCTCTATGGAGGTCTTCTAAGTAATTTGATACTAATATAAAATCTTCATTTTCTTGTTGATGAACTTGATAAACGTTCTTATAAATCTTGTAAGGAACTAAAATATCCCCCCAAGATAATAAAAAATGGTTATTTTCAATAGAATCCTCGCATAATAATAAAGCACCTCCAGTGCCGTTCAATTCCTCTTGTTCAATGTATTGAATATTAATACTCCATTTGAAACCATCTTGAAAGTAATCAATTATTTGTTCTTTACGATAACCGACCACGATAATAAAATCCTTAATGCCAGTATTAATAATTCCATTTATTATGTATTCTAATAAGGGTTTTCTATGAACGGGAATCATGGTCTTTTGGTAAGTATCCGTGTATGGTTTCATGCGCTTTCCTAAACCAGCACATAATATGATTGCCTTCAGTATTTATCAACTCTAAATATAAATATTATCTTCGTATTATATTTTTATTTTAATTAATATACATAGATAATATTGATTTAATGGATTATTGTTTTATTACACTTAAAAATATTTAAAAAAAGAAATATTGAACCGATATGATTAGGGACGTTATTATTATTAAGGACGGCTTACCATTATTATCCAAGAATTTTTCCAATTCAGGAACTATTTTTTCTCAAGGTGAAAGCCTCCTGATGATGTCCGGCTTTTTTTCCGCAATAAATTCTTTTTCAGATCAATTTGAGAAATTAGGAACTGTTAGTGAATTAAGATTATCCAAGAACGATTTGAAATTATCATTCTTAAGAGATCGCAATTTACCTAATCTGACATACCTAGCAACATTTGACGAGACTTCCAAAGGGGTTAATGTACAAAGAGCTTTGAGAAAAATATCTCGAAACTTTCTACAAAAATATAATGCAAATCAAATTTTAAACTGGCGTGGCAGAAAGGATAAATTCAAAGATTTTGAAGAAGATATAGAGAAATTTGTAGATGATGAGAAAAAAGAGAAAGAAATCGAATTTAAAGAAAAAGTAGTAGATTTATTTAAAAACATAGAAGAAAAGATAACTGAAGATAAAAATTCATCTATAAAAAAAGAAGATATCAATATACCAGACTATTATAATCATGTGCCCGCTTCAAAAATCTCTAAAAACGTTAATCCAAGTTATTATTTAACTAGTAAAAAATCAATTAAAATCTTTAAAGAAATTGATGGAGAGAAGTCAATTGATAAAATTTCAAACCTATTAAGCTTAAATCAAAAAGAAGTTTATAATATTTGCAAAAATCTCGTAAAATTAGGATTTATTGCATTATAGCAACTTAATACCTAAAAATATCAAAAATCCACGCTCGCCCTCCCGTGTCCTCTATAGCTTGAGCGACTTCCTTTTGTTTACCAGGCGCAATTGCTAACATGCAACCGCCTCCGCCAGCGCCCATTTGCTTAGCTCCTAAAGCACCAGCGCCTTTAGAAGCTTCACATAATTGTAATAATTTCTCCGTTTCTGCTTTTAAAATAATTTCTTGTTCTTGATGTTTATCCATCAATTCACCTAATTTTTTGAAGTTTTCGCTCAATAGAGCTTCTCTTGCTTGATAAACGCAATCCTCAATTACTTTAAATGCTCCTAAGGTTTTAGGATCATTCTCATTTATCTGTTTTTTTATACGATTTAATATGGAATAGGCTTTTCTTTCTTCTTTCGAATCGCCTACGACAATAGGTAATTTTTTTATATCTAAAGGTTCTACGCTAGCATTTTCATCTGTATGAATAAATACAATACCTCCAAATGCCTCAGTGTACTGGTCTAACCTCCCACATTGAATTCCAAGGTCTTGATTCTCCCCTAAATACGCTAGTTCTGCAATTTCTATAGTTGAGAGATTTAAATCGAGAGCTTGGTTTAAGGTTTTAATAAAACCAATCGATATTGCTGCGGATGTAGATAATCCAGCTCCGATTGGAATATCGGAAATGACTTCCATATAAAAACCTTTTTTTATATGCTCTTTTAACCTCTCGTATAGAACGCTCCAATATGCTAAATGGATATTACGAGGAGGAGACTCACCTAATTTAAAGATTACCCTTTCTTTAGTATCGTGGCTATAGAATTCAATCGTATTATCTGCTCTTTCTTCATAGTTAACTGTCATCATTAAGTTTATTGCCATTCCTATAACAGGTTTACCAAGAAGATCGACCTTATCACCCATCAAACAGATTCGTCCGGGAATTTGGACGGAGACTTTATCTTTCATTTACTAAAAAAATTATAACTTATGTTTTCTCTTTTGTAATTGTTTTTTTCTTTTCTGTTCCTTTGATAGAATAATTGCTCCTAATTCCTTTATTTGCTTCTCAGCATCTTTTTTTGCTTCAAGTTTAAAAGTTCCAGAGACTTTACTTTCTTCTACCTCACCTGTTTTAGAAATCTTCTCAAAAGCTATACTCACCTCTTCCCCTTGATTTAATGCAAGGTTTATAAAATTAACAAATCCAATATGGCGGCTAGGAGCGATAGGAAACTTAATAACTACTTCTTTACCTTTCTTAGTCTTTGTCTTCAATTTAAGGCGTAATTTCACTTATTTTCAATCTCTTTTTTCAATAATATATATATTTGAAATAATTAAATAAAAAAAATATATTATATTATAATTTACATTATATTATAATTTAAATCAATAATTAACAAATATAGTAATGATACATGTCATTTAAGTTATTTCCTTATAAAATGAAAGAAGGACAGTGGTTTAAAACAAGCAATTGCTCTGAGAGTGATATCATAGTCATTGTAGATACAACAAGAGAAATGATTTGGTTTTGGGAAGGGAGCAAAAGTTCTGCTAGAAATCGAAGTAACGCTAGAGGTTTACTTGGACAACTGAAGCAGAGATATATAGTGTATAAATTTAAAAGAATTACTAATAATTCTCCAGAAGATATACTTTTAAGTCTAGAAACTCTTAAAGAGAAAAGGTATACAGATAAAATTTCGGGTGGTAAGTATGAGTTAAAGGATTTTACTCGATTATTATTTTTCCTTAATATTATTGGAAGTATATTAGCCACGGTAACTATTGTTTACCTATGGTCATTTTTATTCTGGACTGAGACTAATACTTATTATCCAATTGATAAAAATGATTTCCTTTTTTATATAAGTCTTTCTTCGTACTGTTTATTATCAAGTTTTATAATTTTTATTATCTCGGCATTATATGGTCATTCTTTAAAGAAAGATAAGTTTGCTACAATAACACTTATAGCAGCGATATTTATGTTTACAGCATTTTTTATAATCTTTATTTGGGATAATATGTTTATTTATATAAAACTAGAAAAAGAATTTCTAATTAGAAGGGATGTTTTACTATTATTTGTACTATGTTTAGAATTCCTAATCATTCCTGGAACAGTTTTAGGCATAATAATGGGAATATCAGGAGGGAAAAACATCAGTAGTGAGGAAAAAGTCGAAGAAGTAGAAAAAAAACAAATTACTAAGTAAAATGCCTTCCAAATTTAGAGTGCGTCATATCTTTCGCCCTCTTGTAGATTTAATTGCTAAAGGATTAAGTAAAATTGGAATTCAAAATCCAAATGTAGCAACAATTATAATGCTTTCTTGTGCTATTATAAGTTCATTTTTATTAGTTTTTCTCCAAAATCTCATTTTATTTGCACTATTTGTGTTTTTAACAGGAATTTTTGATGGTGTAGATGGAAGTTTAAGTAAAATTAATAATCTTTCAACTGAAAAGGGAGGATTTTTAGATTCTACGATGGATAGATTCTCAGAATTCATAATTATTTTAGGGATAATAATATATAGTTGGAATCAAGTACTTTGGGATTTCATTGATATGAAACTAATTATTTTTATTGCCCTTTTAGCTACGCTTCTAATAAGTTATTCTAGAGCTCGAGCCGAGAATTTTTTTAAAGGGGATTTCGACATAGGATTAATGGCTAGGTCAGAAAGACTTTTTTATTTAGTTATTACTTCAATATTCGCTTTTTTCTATGGATTTTTTAATGAATTTCTATTTCTATATACTTGTCTAGTTATTGCCACAGTAATTTTTCGCTTTTTTAAATTTAAAAAACAAATAAAAGCCTATGAAGCAGGTATTTAGTTTTTTTTTTAAAAGAGAATTAAAATCTTAGCCTTATAAAAATTTATTTGATTAATTCTATTACTAATTTATTGCCATCCTGTAAATTAAAATAATCCCTTAAGTAAGGTTTTGCTAAAATTTCAATAATATTCTTTTTATGGTGAGTTCTTTTAATATCTAAGATTACGGCTTTTCTCTTTTTTTCTGTATTATCCACTCGGTATATTAAACAGTCATAACAAGATACAGGTCCAAATTGCCTATTTTGATCCTCAAAACCTTTAATAATAACTGGTTTAAGGCTTTTTAACTTTTCTCTTAATAATGTAATATTTGTATCATTAAGCTCTAAATTTAAAGTCCCTTTATATGGTTCAAAACCTAATTCTTCTTTAAATTGAGTATAGTATCCCTTAAGAGCAACATAATATCCTCCCTCTTTTATTCCACTCTGAACTATACCTAATATAACTATGTTTTCAAGAATTTCTTTCATATTTTTGTACATTAAAAGCATTACATTAGCCCCTTCTTTAGTTATCACTATTTTTTGAGACTTTCCCTCAATTTTTCTTTTTATCCAACCTAATTCTTCTAAATCATTAATCCTTCTTGAAGCGGTCTGTTGGCTTAGATTGAGATATTTCCCAAATTCTACACTACTAATATTGATAGTCTGTTTGTGCTTTATATGTTTACAAAGATTATACAGGGCAAACCAATTTGAATAGTTTTCCGGGGAGATCTCTTTTTTTTCATCCATAATAGAAAATTATGCTTTATTTTGTTTAAATCTTTCAATAATTTTTTCTTTAATTAAACTAGAGCTAGGTAATTCATATTTATCGTAATATATGTTCAATCTTTTTACAATTATGTGATCTAATCCTTTTTCTTTTAATTTGTTTTTTAAAATGTCAATATCATATTTTTGGTCAGGTCCTAAAAGAATTATATCGGGATTTATATCAGCAACAATTTGTATGGTATCATTATCTTTTCTTCCTATCATTGCCTCTTTTACATTCTTTATGCTTTTAATAACCTCAAGCCTTTGTTCCTCCAGGACAATAGGAGCCACTCCTTTAAATCTTTCCCGATTTTTATCTGTAGCGACAATTACATGAACTTCTCCTAGTTTTGCTGCTTCATTTATTAAAAAAATATGTCCTGGATGTAATAGGTCAAAAGTACCTGCGACTAAGACTTTTTTTGTTATTTTCTTCATCTCTCAATTATTGGTTTTATTCTACTACATGGAAAGAGAGTCCCAAAAAGACAGGCCCTCTTATATCAAATTTTTTTTGTTTAGCATGAATGAATTCTAAAAAGATATCATCAAGTTCTAGATTAACCTCTGAAGCCCTATAGCACATTTTCACTCTGTATTCATGCTCGTTTTTATTCTGCTCTAATAATACTTCAATATTGTAGGCCATCTCAGATGCAATACCTTCAATATAAGTCTTTCCGGTGTAAATACCTCCTTCAATATCCTTATCTTGAGAAATACCAATGATGTTTCCTTCATGAACCCATACTTTATTTAGGGCAGCAGGACCGAGAAGCTTTACTCCCTCGTCTCTTTCCCAAATATAGACCTCGATTTCTTTACCTTTAATCACACCTTCCCAAACTTTAACCTCTAAAGGCGCTGATTTATCTTTATCTCTAATTGAAGCTTCTACAATAGCTTCTTTAATTTTTATTCCGCTTTCTGTTATAGGTTGCTTTTTATATTTAAGCCCTTTTGAAATTTCCTCATTAGAAAATGAAATATCTTCATAGAAATATGGATAAACTAGTTTTCTAATATCTTCAATTTCAGTTCTAATCATACAAATCCTCTCTACTCCAAATCCAATATTAAAGACTGGATGCTCTATATTATATTGAGCTAAACTAACGGGGCTATAGAAACCTCCATCGCCAATCTCAATCCATTGTTTACTTTTAGGATGCTCCACATATATTTCGAACTCTGTTTGGGGAGCGTAATATTTGGAGGTTGCTTTTTTTATTTCCATCTTATTGTTTTCAAATCCTAATTGTTTACATATATCAGTGGCAATCTTCTGACAGTCTTCCAAAGATATTTCTGGTGTCATTATTACTAACGAAAGAGTATTTGAATCATAGAGATGGGTAGCATCAATTTTTTGTTCCCTCCTAAACTTAGGGCATATTGCAAAATACTGAAGTGGCATCTTCTTTTTTTTAGCTAGCTCACCTAACACTTTAAACCATAACGCAGTGGTGTGACTTCTTAATGTTGTTTTAGTGGGAATGGGTTTTAACTTTTTCAACTCCGGAAATATCTTGTCTATAATTTCAGTAGCAGTACTTTCTTCTACTTCTAGCTTTTCTATAAATTTTTCAATTAAATCGTCAGCCTCAATTTCCCCTTTTTTATAATCTCTAAAGATCTCCTTTAACACATCCACTTTATCAAAATTAGGTATGATATTATTAATCTTATTTATTTTCTCATTTGAAATTCCAATATCGGGTCGAGGCAATCCAGCTACATAAAACAACCTATCGAGAATTAACGCTGCTTCAGGCCCATATTGTTTATAGATCTCCTCCTCTTCGACAAATATGGGAAGGATCAATTCTTCAAATCCCAAACCAATCATCTTCTTTCTCGCCTCTGTTATAAAATCGAAAACAGGATGGGATTTGCCTCCTTTTTGGAGTTCAAAATAACTGCCTTTTAATTTTAATAAACTCTTGGTTTCAAGCCATGCTTTTTCATAGCTGGATTTAGCGTTTCTTTTAATCTGTTCAGTATCAAAAGGCATCGTATGTAATTCTCTATTTCTTTTCTAAATTTTTATTTAATTTATTAATTTGGAGTGAAAGGGATAAATCGCCTCGAGTTCTTTCAATGATTCCCCGGGCGACGTCTGTTTTTCTTCTCAAATCCTGCGTGATACTCTTTGGATAATCCAATGAAAATATTATATCGTAGAGATTTTCCATCTTTTCTAATATATTATTTAAATTCTTAATTTTTTCTCGTCTTAATTGATCTAACACATACCTACGTAGTTCCCCTACGACATCTGCTAATCCTAATAAATAATTTACATCATTTACTTGATATTCTTCTGGGCTTTTTATTTCTTGGTCCTTGATTATTGCATATAAACTAACTGCCTCAATGTATTCTTGTTCGGGTGTTTTTAAATACTTACTAAACATAATAGGATTTGATTTAACAAGCTCTAACAATTCTGAATGATTCTTTTTTACTTCCACTATTTTGTCTTGATATTGCCCATCATCTTCTCGATGGATAGCCTTGATTGCAACACTACAATTCCTAACCATTTGACGGGAAATAGTTATTATATTTTCTCTGTCTTTATCTATTTTATCCAATCTCTTTTTAATATCCGAAAGACTATTATTTGAAATGTTCATTCTATTAGTAATAATAAAGGATTTTATTAGAATTTTATTATAAAGGATTGGAAAAAAAATGAAGATACTACTAATTCACAGCGATGGAGTAGAGGTTACAAAAAACAAAGAAGCGACAAGTAACCCTCAAGAATTTGCAGAGGATCTTATTAAAATGGATGGATTAGTCCTCGTAGCATTTATATCCGTTGAGGATCAGGATAGTTATGATACCGATATTATATCAAAGCAAGCTGCTGAGGTAATTGAAGAGGCAATTTTGTTAATTACAGGATTTCCAGAAAGAATAAGGCAAAAAAATGAGGAGATAAGAGAGCATAATAGAAAAGTTGAGACAGGAAAAAAAAAAGGGAAACAAAGAAAATTCGCTGAGCTCATCAAAGACAGGGATATGTATCATGTAGATAAAGTTTTGGTTTATCCTTGGGCTCATTTAAGCAAGTTTTTAAGTAATGATTCAAATGCTATGGAAGTATGCCCCAAAATTGCACAAAATCTAGAAGAGAGAGGTATAGAAGCTAAATTCTCACCCTTTGGTTGGTATAAATCTTTTAAAATAGATTGTATTGGACATGAGGTTGCAGAAATGTTTCGAGATGTCAAATTATATATACAACCAGAAGAACACTTAGCAACAGCAGTCTTTAAAGTAATAACTCCAGAAGGAAAGGAAATTGATATAGAAAAGGATGCAGACGGAAACATTATTCCAATAAAAGAAGTTGATGAAAATTTTAACCTATTTTTAAAGTCAGAACTCGGATCTAGAAGAGTAGATGCGGGAGTTGAACCTGCTCATATTAAGGTTATGAAAGAATTTGAACTTGTTGATTTTGAACCAAATACGGATGCTGGAAATCTAAGATGGTATACGAAGGGCGTTATCATGAAGAACCTAATTAAAAATTATTTAGATGAGAAATTAATTGATTTTGGTGCTATATTAGTTGATACTCCAGTGATGTATACCGTTAAAAATAAAAAGCTAACTGCTCAGACTGCTCGATTTCCTGCAAGGACATATTGGGTTGAATCTGGAAGAAATCGATTTTTGCTGAGATTTGCTGGAGATTTTTTACAATTTGATATGTTTAGCGGTATGAATTTAAAGCCGCAATATTTCCCTTTACGTCTATACGAATATGAGCAGTATGATTTTAGGAGAGAACAAGAAGGAGAATTAACAGGATTACGTCGGTTAAGGGGATTTGTTATGCCTGATTTTCATACTTTATGTAAAGATTTAGAATCATCTATTGTAGAGTTTAAAAAGCAATATGACTTGGACGTTCAAATTGCTGAAGATTTAGGCATCAAAGACAACATAATTTTTCGCACAACTAAAGTTTTTTATGAACAAAATCAACATTGGATAAAAGAATTAGTAAAAAGAGAAAATAAATCAGCTTTACTAGAACTTTGGAAAGAAAGATATTACTATTATGCATGCAAATTTGAACGAGGGGTCCTATCAGCTCAAGATAAAAGCGGTACTCTTGCGACTATTCAAATTGATGTAGAAAGCACTCTAGAATATTTAGAGGATAAAGACGGTAAAAAAAGACAGAAGTATAATATAAAATTCGAAGATGTAGATGGGAAGTTAAAACATCCTATTATCCTTCATAACTCACCATCAGGAGGATTAGAGAGAATTTTATGGGGATTAATTGAAACTGCCATTAGAGATAAGGAAGAAATTGTTCCGGGTTTCAAACCATGGTTAGCTCCTATTCAAGTTCGTTTAGTTACCCTAAGCAGTAATCAGGTTGAATATGCAGAGAAAATTTTAGAAGAAATTAACAAGAAAGGGTATAGAGCTGACTTTGATGATAGAGAAGAGAAAATTGGTAAAAAAATCCGACAAGCTGAGGTTGAGTGGATACCATATACTATAGTAATTGGAAAAAGAGAACAAGAAAGTGGAACAATCTCGGTACGTAAGAGGTTAATTGGTCAAAAATTCGCTATTAATCCTAAAAACCAGCAGAGAGTGACTTTTGAACTTCATAATGATGTTCAGTTAAGTGACTTATTTAAAATGCTTGATAAGGATTCAGAAGGATTTCCTAAATATAAACTTCCAATTCCGTTTAGAAGATTTTCAACTAAGGTTTATTTCAGAAAATAATTAAATTGTTGATGTTAATGGAAATTAAAGTAATAATTTTTGATCTTGGAGGAGTTATCATAGAATATGATTTCTCAAGATTTCTTAAGGAATTGTTTGAACCTAACCCATTTGATAAACCTGATTCTAATTTAATTCTCGAATTTTGGCAACAATCTGATGTATATCATCAAGGTAAAATCTCAGATGAGGAATTTTTTCATCAAGTCTGTGATTTAATAAAAACATGCGATTTGAATCAAAAAGAATTTTTTAGTTCTTTTAACTCCGTGATTTCTAAGTTTAATGAAAATATTATTAAATTAATAAAAGAAATAAAATATAATAAAAAATACAAAATATTACTTCTTTCAAACATAAACCGGAGTCATTGGGATTGCCTATTAGATAAAAAATGGAATTTTATCCAATATTTCGATGAGATAATTCTTTCTCATGAGATACATCTAACTAAACCTGACCCAAAAATTTTTCAACATGCTATTGAAAAAGCTGGATGTAACCCTGAAGAAATTTTATATATTGATGACAGCATAAAAAATATTCAAGTTGCGCAAGAACTTTCATTAAACTCCATACTATATGATAATTATGAAGATTTAATCTGGGAATTTAGAAATCTGAGGATTCTATTGCATTAAAAATCATTATTAATTATAAAAAATTAAGATGAAGGTGTATGCTCCAAACATGCCCGAGCAATTTTATCGAATGCCACCTCAACATTCTCTCCCGTTTTTGCAGAAGTTTCCATATATTCGCAATTTAACCGTTGAGCAAGATCCTCTGCCTCTGACCTTTCTATTACCCTCTCTAAATCAACTTTATTTCCAATTAATACCATCGGAATATTTTTTTTTACAGTTTTCTTTATCGAACTTACCCATCCAGGGATCTTTAACAAGGTCTGCGGGGAGGTCACATCATAAACGCCTAATGCTGCGTTTGATCCCTTAAAGTAAATTGTACGAAGTTTATGAAATTGTGCTTGTCCTCCGATGTCCCACAAAAGAAGCCTAACTTTTTTATCATCTATTTCTATATCTTTAATGAGGAAATTGCTTCCTATGGTCTTCTTAAGGTCATCCTTGAAATACTCAGAGACGAAACGTTGTAGCAAGGATGTTTTACCAACACCTCCAGGTCCAAATAAGGTAATTTTAAATTTAAAGCCAGTAGAGTTATCCGACATTTCCTAATAACCTATTTAATTTATACTATTAAAGATTTATTTATTATTTTTTAATTAAACTTAATACATTATATAATTAGATATTAAATTTATTAATTTATTCTAATTAATAATAGTTTAAAAATTTGAGAAGATTAATATTTTAAAAAGATTAAATGTCTTTAAAGAAATCTTTCCACAATGTTTTTACCTTTTAGGCTTTTTTTTTAAACTTCTGAAGTCCTTCACTAGTTTTTTGTAATACTTTTTTCACATCTTTTTTGACCGTTTCACCAGTTTTTTGACCCACTCTTCCAACTTGAATCATTATCCATTCGGGGGTGCCCACTCCTCCAGATTCCATCCAATAATACATTGAAAATCCAAGAATACCTGCAAATGCTATCATTACAAAAGGAAAGACTACAATATTAAAAGCTCCTATGAAAAATGGAAGAAATAAATAATGAATTAAGAAAAGGCTTAAGGAAACTTTTCCATAATATTGTATCATGCAAGTAAAATGATTGCGTATTTTCCTAATATCAATGAGATAGAAGCACAGTGCGATAATTAAAAGTGCTGCTCCCAAGTTATAATACATGCTTGATGTCGTGCCTCTTATCAGGAAAAGGGGTAATCCCTGAAATTGATAATATTTCTGTTGATTCATAATTTCTAATAATTTAAGATGTTCATATTCCTCTAAAGTCATACTTGGAAATGAAACAGGTCCTCCTGGAACTTGTATGGCCCATCCAGGATTAGGAAAAGGAAAAAAGATTCCCATTCCAACAAGTATAAGACCCCAAATTAGAAAGATATAGAATAATTTTAGATATGCATCTTCTGTTCCTTTATCCATCGCTTCATATAGGAATTCTCCAAAGATGGTTGAAATAAAACAAACTGCAACCCAAGGAAAAAAAGTTACTTGAGGAGCAGGAGAGATAATAAGGTAATGTAAAAATTCTAAAAAGATATCAGAATCCTTACCTAAATATATTACTTCCCTAATTGATTCTGAATATTGAATTATACCAACTCCAATCACAGCACGTGTGGTTTTACCTAACTTTAAAGCATAATAAGAAAATATTTGTGAAAATCCTATAAACATTAATATATTCCAGCCCCAGAGATTATATGGAAATGAATAACCTTCTCTAGTTGTTCCAATGGCAATCAAATTATAGGGAATTGCAATGGCTATAATCATTAGACCTCTTGAGAATATTCTATTTCGAATGACATTATCCGGAAGCTTTCCTTGCTTTCTTTTTACACTAAAAATAACGCTTAATGCAGAAAGAAAAACGAAAAGTGAAGGGCCCAGAATATCCAGGGCGATAAAAACCATCCCATAAAGATAAATCCAATCTGAATCAAACCATACACTAGAACAATGAGCTAATATAATCATAATTATGGCAAAACCTTTAACGAAATCAATCGAACCAATCCTCCTTGGTGAGGCATAATCTCTCATATCTTCAATGGGGATTTCCTCACGCAAGTAATTTAATAAAGTCGGAGATTCTGTTTTTCCTTTTTCAGTATTTTCTACAGACATGATAATTATGATTAATAATAAAGCATATTTATTTAAAAAGTCTAAAAAAAAATTAATATGTTTTCAATTTATTCTCTTCATATATATGAAATTATAAAAATGATAATTTTAAATCAATTTTGGGAATTATGGATAAAAAAAAATTTGTAGATTATAGTTTATTTGGAATAATTGGCTCTATACTCATGATTATCTCCATGTTCTTACCTTGGATTAATAAACAATCTCTATTTGATGTTTATTTAATCATTACATTTGTGAATATAGAAGATTCATTTTTATTTTTATTTCCATTAATAAGCGGGACTATATGCTTAATAGGATGTGGGATAATAATTTATGATAATACATTTAAAATTAATTCTGTAATAATAAAAGTCATTGGATTAGGTTTTCTTCTTTCATTTTTCTTTTATTATATTCCTTATGAGAGAGATTTTCTTCCAAATGCTGAAATCGGAATTTATATTTGTATTATAGGATTTCTCTTAAACTTATTTGAAGTAATTTATACACTATTAAGAATAGGAAATGAACGAGAACAAGTTAAAAGGGAAGGGAATTAATTATTAACGAAAAAAAGAAAGATAAACAAGGAAAGATCATTACTGAGGATATCGAAGCTAGTTTTTATTATGCCTTAAGCCATAAAATCCGCAGAAAAATCATTAATATTATTGGAGATAATGGATATTCTTCCTTTACCAGATTTAAAAAAGAACTTGGTGTAAGCACGGGCACGATATATCACCATTTAGAAAACTTATCTAATTTAATTGAACAAAAGAAAGATAAAAAATATTATTTAACAGATTTAGGAGAACACGCATATAAATCGTTAAAAAAAAATATATCAGACACATTTAAAACTTCTAATATTTCTAATCGAGAATTTAAATCACCTCTTTTAAAAAGTTTCATGTTTTTAACACCTAATTGCTTGATATCATTTAAAAAAAAAGATAAATTATATATTATTCTAATTTCAATCATTATTATTACTTTAGGAGGTTTATTTTGTGCAATAACAGGATTTATTCCCTTTATTTTACTTTTTCTTGATTTTGCAGAAATATCTAATGAAATAGCTTTAATTACTCGAATCTTTCTCTTCCTATTATTTTTTCTTAACTATGGGATCTTTTATTTAATAATTGAAGGAATGGTTAGATTAATTTACAATAAAAAAGAGAATTCATTGAATTTTTTTATATCTTTTGGTATAGTAATGGCCCCAATGGTAATTTATTTAGGATTACATGTAATATGGTTCGAATTAATGGATATTCTCTTTATAGGAATTCTGGATCGAATTTTGCTAATCTTTTTTCAAGTATGGTCGTTATGGTTATTAATCTATAATCTTAGCATTAATAAAGAACTAGAATTAGAAAATGGATTAATAATCTCATTATTACTCCATTATGGTTCATTTTCTATAATTCTATTTACTTTAATCTAAAATTAAATTTTTTTAAGGTTTTTCCAATTATATCTAATCTTTTTAGCGAGGAATTATAATCTTTTGTCACTGTAGCTAAGAAGCATGAGAATTTTAGTTCCTTATCCTTTTCAGAAAGACCTAATGAAATTGGTGGCGTTATAAATTCAGGTATTTCTTCTATTAGCTTAGGAATTATATCTTCATTTAATTCTTTTAACGTATTTTTTCCTTTATAATCTAATTCCCATCTTGAAAATACTGAATAATTTTCAAATTCTATAGCTTTAGATTTGAGATTATTCAATTTTGATTCTAAAATTAATTTCGCGGGATTTACATTAATAACTTTTCTAATTCCTATATATGATGTAGTTAATCTTGGATTTATCTCTATAAAGTAGATCGTTTTATCATCTTTTCTTATAAAATCCACGCCGAAATAACCATTAAATTTTGGTAGATGAATTTTTTTGATATCAGATTCTAATTCATCAATTATTACCTCATAATTTACTAAAGGTATAGGCGTAATTCCTCCAAGATATTCAGAACCTTTTTTTAAATCTTTAATGAAAATATTTTGATAATTTATACCTATAATGATAGGATTCTCAGCTTGTTTGTTTTCATTTATTTTAGTCCCTATTAATGAAATACTTAAATCTTCCCCTTCAATAAATTCTTGAAGGATATACCTTCTTTTAAAATCTATTTGATCATTTTTTTCTTGGAAAAAAGCAGAGATTTGATCTTCAGTTTCAAAATAATAGATAGATTCTGCTCCAATCCCATCATCAGGTTTTATTATAATTGGACAATTGAAGTTTTTAAATTTTTTTATAATAAACTCAATATCCAATACCTGTTTTTTAAAAGGAATAAGAAATGTTCTTGGAGTTTTAATTTCGTTGCTTTTAAAAAATTCATGAGTAAGAATTTTAGAAGTTGCAAGTTCAATCCCTTCTAAATCTATACTCAAGAGTATTTTTTTATTATCTTTTACTATTTTTGTTAGATTATACAAAATATTTGAAAATTCTGGTGCGATAATAAAGCAATATTTACATTCTCTTACTAATCCTTTAAAGAAATTCAAATAATGGTCATCGGAATTTACATTTATTATCTTATCTGCCTGCAAGAAGTGTGAAAGAAAAGTAATTCTATGATCTAATAAAGTCCTTACATTAAAATTTAAAGCTTTAAAATCCGAAATTATTGACTTTAACATTCCAAAACCTTCACAAAATAATGAAGAAGGTATTTCTTCTTTATTAAATCCCCCTCCTGCGATAAATTCGAAAATAAATATAGTTTCATTCATATAGTTTCATTCATACAGTTTCATTCATATAGTTTACTTTATCAATTAAATTTAATACAAAATAATGATTTAGCCTATTAACATAAATTTAATATAAAAATAGGTATTATCATGCCATTTTTTGACGAAAGTACAATGCAAAGAATTCGTTTTCTTCACTTTAAAATTAAACATCTTGAGGACGCATTAGATAAGGAAGAAGAAAATTTCTCTATTGATGATCTTAATCTTGTTTTAGAATACACGATGATTTTGAATATTAATTATCAAAACCAAAATCATAAAAAGATTTTAAGCAATTTAGATATAACCACTTCTTTTTATGATCCTAAGGAAAAAAAAGATATTGAAGTAACTGATTTAATATTTGAATGTGCTCGTTCATTAAACATATTGGCGAGAGCCTACGCTCAACTTTCTGAGAATTTTGAAGAAGAGGAAGAATGGGATAATGCAATAATCTCAATGGTTGAGAGTAGTAAAATATATAAAGTTGCAGCATATTTTAGTGCCTCCGCGGTATATCAAAAAAATAAAGGAATTATTTTGGATGCTGAGAGTCTTGAATTGAATTCGGAAGAAGCTAGAGGTTGGGCACAAAGTATTGCCGCAATTAGAGAAGAAAATAATAATAACTTGTATTTTGCCTCAAAATTATATTCTGGATTATCAGCAATTTCAAAGAGAATTTTTTATTTAAGAAATCATAGAGAAAAGAAAAAACAACAGTTAAGAGCACAATTTCATTTTGATATGGGAAAAGCTTGTCTTTTAAAAGCTAAAGCATCATTAGAGTCTTCTATTGTATCAATAAATAAAGAAAAAGTTAAAAAAATTCAACAAAAAGCTAATTTCTACTTAATAAAAGCTAAAGAAATTTGGGAGGGAATGCTGAAAAATATAAAAGAATTATCCAATGAAGAAATAGATAATATAGATATTAATATAATTGTAGTGAATGAAATTTTAAGAGAGAATGATGTTGAAGAATTAGATTATATAGATATAAAAAAAATCCAAGATCCCGAACCAGTTATTATTGTTCCCGAAAATTTAGCTCCGTTTGTACCAAAATCAACAATTTATTTGACTAAATTTGTTCCAAAGGATTTAAATGTAAAACGTTTCAATAATTTTAAAGGAAAAAAGATTGATATAAAAATTCCTTATAGTAAAAAGGAGCGCATGCGTGATAAGCGTGCTGGAACGATCCGCACGATCAACGAGTTAAAGATATTAAAGAAAAACAACGAAATCGATGCTGAAAAGTATGCTGAACTAATGGATAAGTATTCTACTAAACTTCAAATGATCGAAACTGGATTAAAAAAAATAAAATAATTTAACCTTTTTAGCCAACTATATCTTTTACGATTATTTTTTTATTATAATTACTCAAGAAAACACTCCCATTTATGGGAGTGATGAATTGAGCCTCATTCAAGTAGTCACGCTTTTTAAAAAAATCAGAAATCAGTCGCACTGTAAGGCATTTAAACGATGGTTTCTTCTTTTACCAAGTAGATGATTAAAGCTATAAACGTCCGTATATACCCGAACAAGATGCAACAGATCCTAATCCACAAAACGATAGGATGCAGTCGGTTCGTATATAATCAGATGTTAAACGAGAGAAAGCAAGTCTATGAGAACTTAAAGAACGATAAAGAAGCCCTTAAGAATTACGCCTACAAAACCGAGAAACAGTACAAGGTCGAGTTCCCGTTCCTGAAAGAAGCAGATTCCATTGCTTTGCAATCTTCGAGGGAACACCTGTTTGAGGCGTACCAGAGATTTTTTAACGGTCTAAAGAACGGACGGAAGGTGGGCTTTCCAAGATTTAAATCTAAGAAGGGAAAGGAAA
>JAEOTJ010000187.1 GCA_016839905.1 Promethearchaeota archaeon
AACGGGAAAATATATCGGGAAACTGGTGCCGGTCGGAGATTATCCATACGACTATTATAATTATCCAAAAGAAAAAATGATGGAAATTAAGAATGAATTTGCAAGCTTGTATGGAAAGTACATGCCTGATTCTGCCAAGATTACTCCAAAAGCAGAACATAATGTTGAGAATATCATCAATTTCATCTTTGAATTCGGCGGCAATTGGATGATTTGGGTTGTCAGGGATAAGAAAACTGATGAGATGGTGGCAAATGGTTATGTCATACCAAATATTTTCAACAAGGATAAAAATGATAGACTTAATTCTGTAAGCTTTCATGCTTGGGTTGTCCATCCCGAACATAGAAGACGATATATCGCAATGATAATGTATGGTTTCACTTCAATGCAGGGATATAAGGGAAAGGAAGGGAAAAATAAATGGTACATTCATAATGGTTCATGGCCTGTTGGCGCTGAAAATGAAGCGAATCGGGAAGCTGCTCGTAAAATGGGTGGGAATAAGGACAGAAGTCATTTAATATTGGAGCTAAACTTAAATTAATTATTTTTTTTTTATTACTTTTAAAATGAAAGATTTTAATATTATTTACAATTCTTTTTTAAATAATCTGGTTATTCCTTGAATAAATTATACACGATTAATTAATTTATTAAGTATATGAATGAGGGAGGTTAAATAATGATTGAAATTTTATCAAGCTCAGGTAAATTAAAAGGTTATTATAAGGACAATTACCTTTTTTTTGGCAAATACAAGGAGAAAAAACAATCAAAATCTTTTATAAGAGATAATATTTTTTATTTTCGAAATAAACCTGCGTTGATTCTTGAAAGCGGAGGTGAAATCTTAATGGCAAAAACTAAGAAACTTTTAGGATATTTAAAAGACGATAAAATCCTTTTTAGTGATGGTCAGTTATATTATAGGATCTTAAAAACAGAGGGTAAGTTTTACACTGAGAAAGATGAGCTTTTACTCTATCTTAAAGGAGATTTAGCATCACTTGCAGATATTGATTATTTTGGAATCGCATGTCATTTTCTTGAGATATTTTGTTAAAATCTCAAACATTTTTATAACGTTTATATTTGTACCATTTAGATGGAAGTATTGCTATTTTTAAATGACTAGATGAAGAATTTTGCCTAAAATTATAAATATTTCCGAATATTCAAAGTCATTTCTATATCAATTTATTTCTATCATAGATTTGCATCCTCCCAAGCTAGCAAAAATCTAGTTTTTTCATTTAAATATAGGCAAAAGATAGAGTTATATCTTTTAATTATTGAAAAAAAAAATGAAAAAATGACGCTTGAAAGCATTTCCTATGATGAATTATTTCCCGATTATACAAAAGAACTCTTAATCTCTTTTAGAGAATTGTATGAATTTGATTTGAATCGCGGAACTATCTTGGATTTTGAGATTATCGAAAGAGAAAATAAAAACAAGATGAATCCCTTCATTCGATATGCGAATATAGGAGATATTGATGATATCATAACCATTTACAAGAGTATTTATGGAGAAACTTATCCATATAAGGAAATGGAAGATCATGATGAAATACTGAAAAAGATTAAGTCTCCGAAGGTAGAATGGATCGTATTTGAGAACTATTCGAGAGAAGTAGTGGGCTGCGTTACTTTTGAACTTGATTTTGAAGATAAAAAGGGATACTTGCGGGGATTTAATTTCAGAAAAGAATTCTTTGGCAAGGTGGATGTCATTAAAGCCGCTATAGGATCGTTTCTTGGCATGTATTCAAAGTATAAGGGCAGAATTTATCGGTGGTATGCGGAAAGCAGGACAGCTCACGCCAAATCTCAATATGCGTTGGGTGCCGGGGGATTGAAGCCGGTTGCCTTTTTTCCTTGCAAGGACATATTTCACAATAAAATCGAATCAGATATACTTCTTGTTTGCTATGATGAGGAGACATTAAAAAAATACCGTTCCAAAAAAATTCCTATTATCATTCCTGAAGTACAAGATTGCTTTGAGTATTCTGATATGAAATATGGTCTTGGAGATAAAGCAATTGTTAATCCAAAAATCAATTTAGATCTTGAAAAAGTGAAGAAAATTCAAGAATACTTGGAAAAAACAACAAAAAAGGATAAATTTGGCTATATAGAAATCATTTATTCCATAAAAAGCTCTGATTCTTATTTTAAATTTCTTTATACTCCTCAAGTTCAAAACTTTGAAAAGACGGAATATAAAGTGAGCAATTTGGAAGAGCTTTACGTCTTTAGTAATGAATTTAAACAATGCGCAAGGAAAAATGAGGTTCGATACTTGGAAGTTTTTGTTCCTGGATATGATGCTAACCATCAAAAAATCTTTTCGGATTTAGGTTTTAATCCAGGTGGTTATGTTCCTAGTTGGAAATTCAATAAAAAGACACAATCCTTTGAGGATAGCGTGGTTTTCAATAGTTATGAAGGAATGATTGATGAGAACATTCAATTAATTGGCGAGAGCAAGAATTTATTATGCCAATTAGGATATAAAATATGATTTTCTTAGATCCAATAATTGTAAATTTTTTTATACCTAAAACCATTAATAATTATACCTAAAAATGAAAAGATAAAAATGTCAGATAAGCAGAATATTAAACAACTTGAAAGGAAACCATTTTTTCAAATATATATGAGATCTCAAGATGAAAAAGAGGATGAGAACAATTTCTAATAGCAATGATATGTGGAAGGTTAAGTTTCAGTTTTTAATTAATAGACTGGGAGAATTGATCGCCCAAGAAGGCAAGAAAATGGTTATTCTTAATGTAGAGGCGCACAAGAATAGTAAAAAACAATTTAAGAAATATAAGGAAACCGTTGAGCAAGTCAAAGGGCGAGTCGAATGTGTTGTTTGCACTAGTCTACCTGGGGAAGAGAGAATATTTTGGCCGTATTATGATGTGCAATTTTATATTAGGGATTATAAAGATACAATAAGTACGACGGGGAACCCTGTCCATATCCAGAGAGTATTAGCTATTAAAAATGAAGATATAAATACCTCTCTCCCAGATTTGGATTATTGGAAGGATAAGAATTATTTATATAAATTGGATATGACAGATTATGTAGATGAACAGAAATTATTATCGGGAGAAATTAAATTAAATACTCCAGAAATTATACAAAAATTTGGTCACCGTCAAGCAGAAGATTTTGAAAATAAGGAGTGGTGGTATATCTTAAAGTTTTTTTTCCTTGCTTCAGATTTTCAGAATTTAGAGGGTTTTGGTGATTTAATTGGGGGGATACCGAATGATTTAAAAATTAAATGCAAGTGTGAGAATCTGGTAGATGTGGATGCATTTTGGAAAGGGATCTTTCAAAATCCAGAACAAGAGTTTAGACATGAATATTATTTATATATCGGTCAGGAATGTGAGTCATGCGGAGAAACTATATGTATCTATCGACCACGAGGACCACTCTGTCCACCCTTATTTGTTTTTATGAATTTTTTATTCACTGATAAGACATTTAAAATGACGGATGTAGACATTTTAGTAATGTGGCAAGATATATTTAAACAAGGGATGATTAAGGATAGAGACTATCTTGAGCGAATTTATAGCCCAGAAATTATTAAATTTGGTACTTTTTTCCAAAATAGGCTAGAAGAATATAATAGAACAGGTAGATAACAATAGGTTTTTGAATGCTTATAATAATGCAAAATAAAAATAGAATATGTAAATCAATTAGGTATGGTAATTTATATAGAAAGAATCAAATGCAAGATTATAACATTTTTTATTTATAAGCATTCAATATTATTTTTTTTAAAAAAAACGTGATAAAAATGGTTGATAAACACGATCAAGGATTTTTTGGACAAAAATCAGGGATCATTTTCCAATCGGATTCCCGTACAGATCCAATCTTGTTTGTTAAATGTACCAAGAGAAAACCAGATGGAAGATGGGAGAAATTTAATGCAAATGAAGGAAAAACACTGAAATTTAATCTAAAGGAGATGATAATGATCCTAAAAACGCT
>JAEOTJ010000021.1 GCA_016839905.1 Promethearchaeota archaeon
AGAGAAATAGATAAACATCCAGAATTGGGAAGCTCAAAATTAATGGCTCAACAAACCATGGGTTTAAAAGTCACTGCGTCAGAATTAGCTTTTGAGGCAGCTATACACTGTTTTCGAACTATGGGTGGCCGTGGATTCATTAGGCAGTATAGCGTCCCTATAGGTATACTTGACCCTTACTGTATGGTCCATGGCGGTGGGTCTAATCTAGTGCTGGAAGATAGCGAATCACGTCGATTCTTCAAGTACAAACCATTACGTAAAGAAGAACATATTTTTCCAAAAATTGAATTTTAAACTTATTTTTTTTATTATATGAAATTGCTTAAAAATTATTTTTGAATATAAATTAATAATTGTTAATGATTAAAATCAATTAAATTAGGAATTACTTCAAATATAACAATTAAATGAATAAAATCTTAAAATTTTTATAGTTAAATGTTTATTAATTTGATTGGAGTTAAGTATTATAAATGTTTTAAGTTAATTCGCGTGGATATAATATGCCAGGATTATATATTTCTAAAGTTATAGCAGTTGGATCATATAATTCTGGTAAATTTGATTTTTTTAATAGTATAGATCAATATTCAAATTCTTTTGATAACACATCTTCTTTAACCATAGGTGTTTCAATTAAAGTTGTAAAATGTTCAAATGAACACGAAGATATCTTAAAAATGATTATTTGGGATATAAATGGAAGCTATAGATTTCGTTCAATATACCCCAACTTTTTCAGAGGTGCTAAAGGGTGCTTACTGTTTTTTGATGCTTCAGAAGATGATTTATTCAATAATTTGTATTATTGGATAAGAATTATTAAAAATAATACCAATAACATTCCAATCTTTTTAGTAGGATATAAATCTGATATAATTCATGATGAACTATATAATAAAATCAATCTATTTGTTGAAGACAACCAAATTGAAAAATTTTTTCTATTATCCTCTCATATTGGAATCAAAAAGAAAATTATACTAACCCAATTAGCAAATAAAATTCTTGAAAACCTCGGTTCAGAATCAAGTTTTATTAAGTTAGAGAAAAAACTAAGAGGTAAAAAAAGAAAATATTATCAAAAGTTTTTAAATTTATTTTTAATCTGCCCAATTTGTAAGAGAGAAAATCATATTTCATATTTAAAAAAGTTTTATTTAAGTAATAACCCTGATCTGATAAAAATAAGGGAAAACTTGTTAGAAATAATTAAAAAATCTAAAGTAATTGACAATAATTTACAAAATGAAATAAAAATTGGAATTCCATGTTGTTCATGTCATAAGAATCTTTTTTCGAAAGGAATTTAATAATAATTATATCTAAAATCTTATGGTTTTGTTATTATTCCGTATGATATTTATTGATTTTAGAAATTATCGATATCTTGGGAGTTTGGCTTTAAGATATATCTCAATTTTATCAACAAATTCAAAGATTTTTACTTTGTAACTGATTGTTTTTTAAGTTCTTCAGCCCTCTGTTCTAATATTGCCCCAATTTCAGCAAAATCTTTATTACAATATTTATAGATGGGAAGCCATAAGAGCCCCGAAATTATACCAAAGGATAATATAGAAATTACTATAGTCGTGCCGAAAGGATAGATATCTCCAATACTTGTGTAATGATCAACCAATAACCCGCCTATTATTGGTCCTAAAGCCCTTCCAATTGCATCCATCATAGCTGCCATAGCATATGCAGTACCTCGATGTTCCGGTAAATTTACATCCACCATACTGGAAAACCAACAGGGACCTATCCCAAATTCGAAAAACATGCCTACTCCAATTATTAGACTCATTATTATGAGTATAATCCAAAATAGTGGCAGCATATTAGATAGATCTAGAGCACCCTTAAAAAAAGTTAAATGCGATACATTAGGATAAAATAAAAAGCCAAAGATTAAAAATGGAATATGAGCCAAACCACATATAATAGCAACTTTAACTCGACCTGCCGGATCTCCCTTAGATACTTTTTTATCACCTAATCTAGCAAAATAAAACTGTCCAGCAAACATTGAAATTATGATTGGTAAAAGAAAAACTAATAACATTACAATTGAAGTAATATCTGTTAGAGAAAATCCAACCTCAATCGTTATGTATGTTATGATAAATGTTAATAAAAATCCATATAAAATCGTATCTACAAAATTTATAATCAACCAGAAATTAGAACGTTTAGTAAAAATTTTTTTCAAATCATTTATCTTTATTCGATAAGAGTGAGAATAATCAATTTTCTCGTCTGATAATATTTCCTTTAATACACTTTCTTTACTGGCTCTTTTTGGTTCTTTAATTAAAAAGCAAAGAAACACTAAGCAAAACCCAATTAATCCTGCCCATAAAAAAGGTAATCGCCAATAGGTCATTTCTATTGGATAATTCAGCTTAATAAAACTGATTTTTTGCACTAAAGTCCAATTTTCAGGGAATTCATACGGGATAACATTAACTCCCAATGAAAAGACACCCCCAATAAGCCCACCAATAGTTGTTGCAAGGCTCCACCAAGCAAACGAGGTCCCCCTCTTTTCGGAAGAAAATATATCTGCCAATAGACTTATCGAAATTGGGCTTGCTGCTCCAATTCCAATTGCAGCAGTTATTCTTAGAATACTTAACATAACAATATTGATTGAAAAGGCTGTAAAACTTTCTGAAACTGCCCAAATCCCACCTGCAAGAATTAATAGCCATTTTCGCTTAATTATATCAGAAAAATAACCAGCAATTAATGTAAAAGCCGCAAGAGCTATGTAATATAAGAACGCAATTAATCCAAGAACTGCAAATTTTGCACCTAAATCAAATTCTGCCACAATTAAGACTTGATTAATATTAAAAATAGCAATATCAGTATTTAAAAAGATAATTAATGGTAAGAATAATAATATTGAAAATAATCCTTTTAATTTTGATTTTGAACTACACATAATAACATCTTAATTCTTTTTTTATTGGTCATTAAAATCAATATCAATTTCTGGTACATGTTTTCTTATAAATTCTAAAGACTTTCTTGCTTGATTAAAATTTAATTCAAAAACAATGGGTCCTTGAAAATGCTTCTCATATAACAGTTTTAAAAATTTTATTGGCAATTGTCCTTCACCCAAAGCAATATGATCTTCTATTTTTTTACCTTTTATTCTGTTAGGAAAATTATATCCATCATGTAAATGAAATTCACTGG
>JAEOTJ010000188.1 GCA_016839905.1 Promethearchaeota archaeon
GAGTTATCATTTTTTTTTTTTTAATTTTTAGAACTTCTATGGATTATCTATCCCATTAAAAGTCTTCTTGTTAATATTTAGCTTTTTTTATTATGTCTAAGGGGGGAGGCTTCTTTCATATGTGATTTTGGAGAGTTAGCTTAACGAGATATTAATATTAAAAATTTGATACTTCACAAATCTACCAGATGACTTTATATAGTACAATATTATCTTAATTTATAGCAAAAACCAAAATAAATTGGTATATTATGACAAAAGCAATTCATTATCAAAGTGAGATTTTAGAAGATCTTGAATTTCTCCAAAAAATTTTTGGCTACAATTTAAGACAAGAACTAATCATTGATTTTATTAGACAAAAAGAAGATATGAAGCTGGGGGCTATAAGGGATATTGATTTATTTATCAAGAATATAATGGAAAAGAGGGATTTTAAGGAAGCATATAATAACTATATTGATGGAATAAATGATAAGTTGGAGAGCTCGAAAGGAATTAACAAGATTTTAACAATTCTTAAACGAGAACGAGTAAAAAAAATAAAAGAAGTAATGATTATAGCTATTTTCATTTTTCAGATTTGCTTACTCAACCAAATGCTTTCTTAAGGCGATCTCTGATTCTTAAATTTTTTTAAATCATTCAAATTTTCAATCAATTTCTATGAATTATCTCTTGCTTTAATACCGAAATGAAAAATCTTTTATTGGTCTCTAACAAATTTTTGGTATCCGTACTTTCACTTAAATAAATATAAAGAGTCTGCCTTAAATCCTAAATATATTTCTATAGAACTTCCTCATTAAAATATGTTTTGATTCGGCAAGTAGTCTTGCGTTTACAAGAGATCTCTGAAATACCTCGCAAGAATTTCCTCTAACGTAGTACCTCTTCAGCAAGCCGCCTCATCAGATACTCGCAGATTCAAGATTAAAACTTCCTGCGGTAAATGCGAAAATACTTAAACATTGCTTAACATATTTAATAAAATTGATAACCTGCTATTGAAGCTAAATATAATAAAATTGAAAAATGAATGAAATATTAATTGTTAATGATGAGCAACTCAAAAAACCCTTTTCTCACCCTACAAGCTAGCTGTGACAGGGTGAACACTGTGGCAATCTCACCCGATAGTAAGTATATCATAAGCGGCGGAGGGAGTGAAAGGAAGAGTAATAAAGAGGATATAAATATCTGGAAGCTTGATGACGGGAAGCTCGTTCGCACCCTTAAAGTGCATAAATGCAAACACGCTACATGCGCTTATGATGTGACATGTATTGCTGTCTCGCCAAATGGAGAATATCTCATAAGTGGTTCAGTGGATAGTACTGTGAGAGTGTGGAACTTGAAAAAGGGGAAACTTATTTGCGTGTACCCTAATAATAAGCATCCCCGTATCGGACATAATTGGTGGGGGTCCTTCAGGAATTGGGATCCAGTTGGAGTGGGAAGCATTGCCTTCTCACCCGATGGAAAATATTTTGTAACCGGTTCTTATACAATGGTTAAAGGATCGCTCTCGCCCGTGTATCTCTGGGATTTGGAGGCGCTGCTAGCGTTTCCAAGCGACATATTACCCGTTAAGGAGCTGCCCCGTAATCATAAATATTCGGTTAAGAGTGTTGCTTTCTCACCAGATGGTAAGTATTTTGCAACTGGATCAGCAGATGAAACCATTAAGATATGGAAATATGAACCTACTGTTAAGCTCTTCAAAACTCTTGGAATGGATGTGCATGGAAAGGTTTTTAGCCTTGCATTCACGCCAAATGGGAAATACCTCGTAAATTCTTCTAATGGAATTTTCCAGAATAGATCTTTCTGGTTCTGGGATATGGTCGCCGTATGCCAGCATGAGCAAGCAAGCATTAAAGGGGAGAATCTCGATTTTAACCGTCGCATTAAAAAAGAATTTTCTCAATTTGTAATCACACCAAACGGGAAGAATATCATTGGACTTACAAAAAATGGTAAACAAGTAGAAGTCTGGGATTTAGAAAACGATTCAACGGTCTTAACTCTCAAAGTTCCAAGTTATGTGATTTGCGTTGCTGTCTCGCCAAATGGAAATTATTTTGTGACTGGCTCAGGGGATGGTGCCGTGAGAGTCTACAAATATACCCCGTAAAAATGAAGAATGATAAGATCGGTGAATGCTAAATAAACTTCAAAGGGTATTTTCGTTTTTGTTTTTTTTTTTGTCCTGAATCTTGAAAGAGGACTATATCCAATATGACAATATCAGGAATTTCCATTATTATCGGTTCTAATCCTTTTATTTCATTAATTCCACCATAAATATTACCGAATCCTCCTAGGTTAAAATATTCTTAGGAATTTTCTGTATCTTTAAAAAAAGGTAATTAAATCTGCTCCTAAGAAAATTGCTTCCAATAGTAATGATGTGTTTAATAATAGATGTGTAAATTAAATTTAAACAAACTCATAAATTTTATAGTTATGATAGTGTTTTAATATTAAAATGAGGCCATTTCTGAGAAATTCTGAAGGCTTTTTTTCTCTTTTTGTTAATTTTAGGATTGATTGTCCCATCCACATTATGGGATCCGCTTTTTGTTTAATTGTGTCGGAAAAATCGTCAATAATTTCTTCATAAATCCTTATCTTATTATCCTTGTCTTGATAAATATTATAAGTCATTTATATTATCTTCCCCTTTTCATTTTATAATGAATTCTTGATTATAAACTTTAAGAGAAAGATTATAACAAGACTGACAAACATTAGCTGTTCCCTCGAAAAATTTTTCTTCTGTACCTGTACAACACGTTAAACCAAGTATATCAATGAAAAATAGGAATAAATCCTCAGATGCTCTTTCAAATTTTCGATTAATAAGCATTATTTCTTCTTCTGAGATGACTTTTTCACAACAGAAACATCTTTTAACCATTTATCCAATCCTCCTTTTAATTTTTTACAATCCTTTAAACATGTTAGCTCACTATTCTTGACATTCCACTTATCGCATCCGATACCACTGCAAAACCACTTGGAGTTATTCCTACGCCTTGGTAATGGGAAAGGCTCGCACATTTCTTTTTAAAATATCTTAAATATGTATTTCATCTAGAGCTAATTAATATCCTATATTTTCTGAATATACAATACCCCATTCAAAGTTCATTACTTTTCTTTAGCAGGAACAAAGAAATTGAAATTCCATTACATGCAAAAGAGACCAATGATATGATCCCGACAAGTACCATGAATTCTGGTGTTATCAAAAACACCGCCCACTCCCAGTTAATTAGGCTGTCAATGAAATAACCTCCGAAGTAAAAAAGAATATTGAATACTAAGAAAAATGTCATTAATATGAATAAAGATCCAATTCCAACCCCTTTGATTGCTTTTTTTAACCATTCTTTACTTTCCACTAAACTATCAACTCCTCACTGTTTTAGATTAAATAAAATCCTTTTTTAAATGCACTAATGAATAAAACAGATGAGGAACTCAGACTATAAAGTCCCTGAACACTTGACTTTACTATCGCTATTCTACTCACCTTCCATTAATTCATTTTTTATATTTTTAAAGTTAATAATCTAATTTTTTTCGTTATATTTAAAGAAAAATTCCTGATCACGTACTAAATTCAGTAATCATATAAAGGAAAAAATGAGATCTTGAGAGAAAATTTTCTTTTAAATAATATTGATAAATATTATTAAAGTGTTTTGAACAAATTTTTTTCTATGCCTCTATTAGGTTTTCTTCACATAAATATCTTTTCTCATCGAATAGCGACTTGATGTACCCAGAGTTGTTCTTACGCCTGAAAGCACGCGTGAGGGCATTCTTAAAATCGGAAAACGTGTCGTAAAACGCATTATACACCACTTCCGACTTGATTTCTTGCCATAACTTCTCGATTTCGCTCAAATCAGGGCAGTAAGGAGGTAAGAAGACAAGTTCTAGCTGGTTTTTAACGCTTTCTAAGAAGGGTTTCAAGAGCTTCGCATGATGGGATCGGGCATTATCCAAGAACATGTATATTTTCCCGGAACCCCCATAAACCTTTACAATTGTTTGTAAGAAATGTTTAAAATTTAAAGCATTTAAGCTCTCGATATATCCGTAAATACCCTCGTCCTCAAAAGGATTAATCGCACCGATGACATTTATCTTTTCATGAGAATTAAACGTGCGCAGAATGGGTTTTGTCCCTTTAAGTGCCCACATCTTGCGGGGATCTCCCGAACGATAGAACGTGCTCTCGTCCTCGATTAAGATTATGTCTTCAGGGCGTAAATTTTGGATTATTTGCTTCTTTTTCTCGAGAAACTCTTGTTTTTTTGAGGATCTGCTTTTGCAGGCATTGGTCTCGGCACGAGTCTCTTCAAGCCATGGCGCTTTAATATCCGCCAAATACCGCTGGGTGTCATATCTTTTCCGAATTTTCGCCTAACGTGCTCCACCATGATCTTAAGCATCCAATTGCTATAATCAAGCCCCGATTCCCGGGGAGACTTTAACACGTCTTGGACGAGTTCTATTTGCTCCTCGTCCGTTAAAATAGGAGGTCGTCCCGATTGTTTAATATCAACCAAGCCCATTGGACCTTGCTCATTCCACCGATGAATCCACTTTCGGACGATTTGAGGGGTGATAAACAGCTCATCCGCCACCTGTTGCGTGGACTTTCCCTTATAAAGCTTTAAGATCGCAAGATACTTTCTTGCCAGCTTGTTTTTCTCGATCTTTTTGTAGAGCGTCTTCAAATCCTCAATTGAAAGGTGTTGGCAAACGGTTAATGCTATCATTAATAAAAAAGGATAAAAACCTTTTATGAAAAGGAGTGATATGTAGAGATATATCTTCGAAAAAAATTTATTCAAAACTCTTTAATTAATTTAAATATTTGTGAGGGAGAGTAAGCCTAAATTTAATAATTTAACTTTATATCATCTTATAAATCAAATTTGATACATTTTTTTTTTATAAACATCCATTTCTTTATACTTTATGTTTTTTTTAAATTTTATAAATTTGATAGATCCTATTCTAGAATGTTTTAAAAATAAAGAGGTTATGTAAAATTAGCGAATATGGAAGCGACTGGGATGACGATGATGATTTTAATGAGAAAACTAATACCGAAGAGAAGAATGAGGATCTCAATAATGAAATTGATGATAATGAAAAAGATGAAGATATCGATCCATTTAAAGCTCCAGATTATAGTTATGATGAGGAATATGATCCTTTTCATAGCCAAGATTATGAACTAAAAAATGAGGGGCATTGTAATCCTTCACATATAGACTCAAGTGGAGAGGAAAATGAGGAGCTTGAGATGGATCAATGGGATGCTGGAGAGGAACATGAAGAACTTGAGATGGATCAATGGGATATAGGAGAGGAAAATGAAGAACTTGAGATAGAGACTCAAGAAAAGGATTCCACTGTAGAACAAGAGAACATTGGTAAGGAACAAAGCACGTTAACTCTCCAGCAAGAATCAATAGAACAAGATAATGAACATAAAGTAGAGCAAAACCAAGAAGAACAGGTTGCTCAAGGGGAATTTGAACGAGATAAAGAAGGAAACATTATTTTAAATGCTGAACAGATGGAAGTATTTGGCGGTCCTTCTCTTTCTCAAGAAGAAATGGAACTCGAAATATTGGAAGAGGAAATGGAGGAGCTCTTTGATAAATATGAAGTTCAAGGAGTAAATCAAGAACTTAACAAGGAAGAATTAGAACATCAAATAGAAGAACTCCATGCTCAACAGGAAGCGGAAAAAACGCAAGAAATTGAACAAGTTATAGGGCAAGAGCACACTCAAGAATCTAATCACGAAACTCAAGAAACTATAAATCAAAAACCTTACGAGAATAATGGTAAAAAGATGGAATTAATCACGGAATCGGAGCAGCTTGAAGATTATGATGCAAATGAAGTGATCCAAGAGATAAAAAGTATTAGTAGGATAGAACACAACCAGCAACAAAAGATAAGAGAAACGGAATCGAAGCAAGAACCAAGAAGAGTTAATGCAAAAGAAATGGAAATGATTACTAAATCTGAAACACTTGAAAAATACAATCCAAACCTAACCATACATCAAGTAAAGCTTCGACAAAATCAAGAGCAAAAAATAAAATCAAAAGCTAAGACTAAGCAATGTATAAAGCAGAAACCCCTAAAAATTAAAGCAAAAAAATTAAAATTAATGACAGAACATGAAACTCAAGAAAGCATTAAAATATCCTCTCATGAACAAATTCAAGCCAAGGAGCCTTCTAAAGGAGAAATCCAAGAAATCCAAAAGGAAAAGTCTAAACACATCCTAAAACATGAGGAATTTTTCGAAGAAATGGAAGAAGATAAAAAAGAGGAGAAAATTAAAGAAGAAGAACATGAAATTCTTAAACAACAATATCATCAAGAAACGGGAGGGAGGGCGATTTATGCGGGAAATGAGACCAAGGGTTTTGTCGAGTGGAAAAAAGATATAAAAGAACAAGAAGAAAAAGAGGAAAAGAAAAATGAAGTCTTACAAAATAAAAAAAATGAAATTCGCGAACAATCAAAAGAAATTCAAGCATCTAAGGAAGAATGGGCACTATATTTAGGAAATAATATTAAAGAAGCGGAGATTTCCGTAGAAATTAAGGAAGAACTTAATGAACTCCTTGAAAAATATGAAGAACTAAGAGAATTACTTGAAAAATTAAAAAATAAAGCAATCACAGAGGAAATGTTTGAGGAAGAAGTAAAAGAATTAGAGGCCATTTTAATTGAGAAGAGTCATATTGCAAGACCGTTATTTAGAAATTTTAATTGGTTCCGGAGGTTTTATAATAAAAACATGTATTGGCTTAAGTATAAAATAGAACAAGAGAAGAATGGATATATTGAATACATATCAAATCGATTAAAGACGCTGAAGAGAGAAAAAATATCCCCAGAAAATATCAAAAATGAGGGGGAAGTGGAAGAGAAATGGGCAATTTTTCTAAAAAATCTTATTCATGAGGTTCCTGAAGAAGAGGTTTCCTCAGAAATTAAAGCAGAATTAGAAAATGTTATTAAAACATATTGTGAAATTAAAAACATCTTATTTACTAAAACTATTTTGAAGAAAGATAAAGAAAAACTCGTACAAGAATGTATTGAACAATGTTCTCCAATAATATTTGAATTATTTGAAATTCTAAAAGGATTTCTTGGATTCTATCAAAATTACAGTATAAATTGGATGGAAAAAAGTTTCAATATGGAGGGAAAGAAGACAGTTAGTAACTTGTTAAAAAAATTAGAGGGAATAAGAAAAGAAACTATGCTGGAAATTTTTAATGGAGATGATAAGACAATACAAAATTTCAAGGAGATTTTAAGGAAAAATCTATATAAAAGCATGGAGTTAAGAATGAATGAAAAATATAAAATCATTGAAATCATTGGGAAAGAAACATTAACAGAAGAAGATAAAGAAGAATTAACTTCTATATTAATTAAGCAGAAAACTTTAGATAAATATATAATTCCTATTGATGTTACTTGCATTACAACAGCTCAAGCAGATCGTTTTGCCTTGGTAAAATTATCTGAAAAAAAAAGAAAGAGAATCATTAAAATTCTTGAAAGAATTAAGTCTGGAGAAATAAACGAGGACGCTATTTTAAGTACCAACAATCCCGCGTTTCGATTCATAATCCAATC
>JAEOTJ010000189.1 GCA_016839905.1 Promethearchaeota archaeon
AAAACTAGCTAACTTCAAAAAAAATGTAAAGAAAATTGTTTAGATATATGACCTTTAATTGTTATTATTATACATTTTCTTCAAAATTAATACAATTATTAACTAAAGAAAACACAATTGCTTAGGGGTATATTGACTTATTTTAAATTTTAGAATATTTCAGGAAAAAATTAATGATATTTAAATTACTTTTATCAATACATCGGCGGTTAGAGGATTTGGTGTTGACCTTAACCCTCCTATTGTCTTTACTATCTGTTGAAATTGACAATAAAACCAGATATTTGGTTAATAATTAATGTTAAAGACTTTAATTACATCAATTAAGATACCCAACTTGAGACAGAGGGGATGAAAATTAAAGTAAATTCGAAATCAGAATTTAATACAACATATTGATTGATATAATATCATAAAGCACAGAGTTCTTTACAGTAATAATTTGAGGTTTATTGATTAGAAATATATTTTTACTAAGTGATCTATATCATCCATGAAGATCTAAATAATTCCAGAAGATTTTTTAGCCTAATTTAAAAATATTTCGCTATTATTCTGGATAAAAAAGAAATGAGATAAATATAAATTTTGAATAAAATTCGAGAAAAAATGTTAATTAAAAATAAAAAATTGATTTAAATGTAGCATAATATTACTACAAAAGCATGGTAATACGAAGATAATAGGGATCATGCCAAATTCAGTGGTAATAAATCCCTCTAAGAAAGGAACTAAGAAAGGATCATTGTTCCGATTTTGATATTTCTGCCACGCTATTACATTTAAAACAGCGTACTACTTCAGGTTCTTGAAGATTGATAAAATCATCCCGAGAAATGGGGTAAATCTGGTTGCAATTTCTACAGAAATAGCCCACGTTAAAGAAATAATGCCCGCATCTTCTGCAACTGAACGTTTCAAATTGATCTCTCGTAATTGAGTGAGAATCATGACAAGAAGCGCAATAGACGCCGATCTTTAGACTCATTGGAGGATAATATGGCTGTTGCTCTTCAAGAAATTGAGATCGTTCATTCATAATGGAATCATTTCTATAGTATTGAGACTTATTAGCATTACTTTTAACCTCCTTTTTTAAGTTACCCTCCCTGGAAGTGGATTGCTTTCTTTTTTTAATGAGCAAGGTTTTTGTAATAATAATACCAATGGCAGAGAGAATTCCTATTAAAACGATTACAATGAAAAAATCAGGAACTTCTTCTTGAGGAGTATCATCATCGCATTCAGCACTAAAAAAAATAAATTTACAAATAAATACATCATCCCACTCAAATTCCTCATCGTAAGCGCCCGAGGTGATGGGGAAATCCTCTGAGTCGGTATATCCCGTAATGTAGACACTTCCGTCTGTACCAATAGCGATCGAAGATCCCCAATTAAATCCATCTGCTCCACCAATAAATGTCGAATAAATCAACGTGGAACCATCTGCACTTAGCTTACTTACAAATCCTTGGTCGGGTTCAATCATATCATTATGTACCTCATCAAAAGCTCCTGGGGTGGTGGGGAAGTCGCCTGAGTTGGTGCTTCCCGTAATGCAGGCACTTCCATCTGAGCCTACAGCAATTGAATATCCATAATCATCATTAATCCCTCCGATAAACGTGGAATAAACTAAGGTGGAGCCATCCGCGCTCAGTTTACAAACAATTACATCAGAATTACCTTCATTATACGTCTCATCAAAAGCACCATTTGTGGTGTTGAAGTTGCTTGATTCGGTATATCCCGTAATGTAGGCACTTCCATCTATGCCTATAGCGATTGAATATCCTCTATCATCATCGCTCCCTCCTATAAACGTCGAATAATTCAAGGTGGAGCCATCCGCACTCAGCTTACAAGTAAATACATCCCTAAAACCCCCATTATAAGTCTCATCGAAAGCACCCGTGGTGGTGTTAAAGTTAATTGACATGGTATGTCCCGTAATGTAGGCATAGCCATCAGAATCCACGGCAATTGATTCTCCATTATCCCAATCACTCCCTCCAATAAACGTGGAATAAACTAAAGTGGAACCATCAGCGCTCAGCTTGCATATAAATGCTTCAGAAGAACCCCCATTATGCGTCTCATCGAAAGCGCCCGTGGTGGTGGGAAAGCCACTAGAATCAGTATATCCCGTAATATAGGCACTCCCGCCTGCATCCACAGCGATTGAATATCCCCTATCAACATTACTCCCTCCAATAAACGTCGAATAGATTAAGGTTGAGCCATCTGCACTCAACTTACAAATAAATGCATCACTATAACTACCCCCATTAATTGTCTCATCGTAAGCGCCCGTTGTGGTAGGAAAATCGGCTGAGAATGTATATCCCGTAATATAGATACAGCCATCAATATCCACGGCGATTGACTTCCCATAATCATAATCATCCCCACCAATAAATGTCGAATAGACTAACGTAGAGCCGTCCGCACTGAGCTTGCAAGCAAATGCGTCAATCCCACCTCCATAATGGCCCTCATCAAAAGCTCCTGAGGTGGTGGGGAAGTCAGTCGAGTATGTATATCCCGTAATGTAGACACTTCCGTCTGCCCCTACTGCGATTGCCCCTTCAGAATCTATATGGTTCCCTCCTATATATGTCGAATATTTCAAGTCAGAGGTACACCCAGCACTAATGGGTTTTTTTGTTAATTTTTCCAAGCAATCGATGTAAAATTGCTCATCCTGAACTTCAGTTGGCTCCTTCATGAGATCATTTCTTTCCAACGAATTCCAAGTTTTTAAAGTAAGAATACCAGAACAGAGCGCGAGCATGAAGATAAAAATCAATCCTTTTTTTTGCCTTTTCATTTCCTTTCCCTTTTTGGTCTATAATTTAATACTAAGACGTGCGCCTATTTAAATGTTTTACTCTTGATCTTCATTAAAAAATTAAAGCTCCTGATTAATCATAAATATTTTAACTTTTTTTTTTTCTCGACACTGAATTTGGTACGCAATCAGATAATATAGTTTAAATATTAATAAGTATAAATGTCTATAATACATTTTTGTGAAATATTAAAAAATATAATTTAAAGGAGGTAAGAATAATTCCGCTGAATAAAAATACAAAAATAAGATTAATTGCTTTCACGCTATTTATAGCATTTTCGCTGGTTCTTGTTATTGTTGGCATTGGTGACGCTGATCCATATCGGGTATATAAGATACTTCCTGGAGATTCTATGGAAGACCAACTCTCTATCATTTTTTATCTTCTCGTGGTTTTAGGGATTATCGCAGTTTTAATTGGACATTTTCTATCTCCAATATTGCTCAAATTCCATGTTAAAGTTATTGGAAAAAATCTTTCGTATGGAATCCAGGAACTTAAAAGTCAGGAAAATTATAAAAGAGGTCTTTATGCCTTCCTTCCTGCATTAATGGCAGTAAGTCTATCATTGATGTTTGCTGATGAACAAATGATTTTAAATCTCGTAGTCTCTCGAGGTAGTGTAGAAACTGAAGCCCTTTTTGCGTTTTTGCTATTATTACCAATAATGACCTTCATTTCCCTAATGATTTTCAGTCCTATATGGATTCTTTTAGAATCCGGCATAATATACTCTAATCGAAAGAAGGTAGAAAATAAACTGCGTCCTGAAGAAATTACTGGAGTTGGGAATTGGTATTATAGAACACTGAAGGGTTATGTAGGTATTGGCGTAATCATTGCATATGCTCAGCTCATCATCAGAGTTCTCGGATCCTTTGAGTCCATATCCAGCGTATTAAGTGCTATGATAGTGCTTCCTTTACTCCCTCTAATGATAATACTCCTTCTCACGCCAGCAATGATTATTTTTGAAAGCACAATTGAATATAATCGAAAAAAGTTAGTAAAGGTAGCTAAAAAGCTTGGAATAGAACAAGATATTAATGATTTAATGAGAAAATAGAATGCGAACAGCGTTCTAATAATTATTTTTTTTTTTTTTCAAATCTTAACTTGAAATTGATTATATCAATTTACCTGAAGCTCTTTGTAAATATTATTAATATCCCTTCTATGAAAAGATAGGGGATCTCGATTATGAAATTACTAAAAAAAAAAATGAAGATTTTATTTGAATTATTCAAACCTCATAGTATAAAACACTCCATTATAAACAATTAGAAGAACCACCAGAAGAAAACTTCATCACAGACTTCATAAATTATGACCCTAAAAAGCAAGTTGGTTTCATCAAGAACACGTTATTGTCAGGTCAACCTATCATTCTAAGAAATGCAAGGAAAGCTAATTTCTCCAGGCTTTCTTCACAAAGGATAAGTTTTTTTAATACTAAACACATTATCCATATAAATTTTTATATTGCATTTTCATTTTCAAACATTGGTTTCTCTGAAAAAAGAAAAGAGTTAATGGAATTAATATTAGAACTCTTGCCTTCTAATATAAAGGCACTCAATTCATTAGCCCAATACCATGCAGAACATAAAAATAATGAAAAAGCAATAAACCTTTATGAAAATAGTTTAAAACTTGCTCCTAAAAATATTGATACACATGATGAATTTGCATCATTCTACTATGAAATTGAAGAATATGATAAAGCTATCGAATTATATCAAAAAGCAATTGATCTTGCTCCAAAATTAAATGATTATGCTAATAATCATAGAAACATATATCGAATTGAATCATTTTATTATATGGAGTATTTTCATTTTTTATACGATATTGCTATGGCGTATTATAAAAAAAAAGATTACAAAAATGCAATCGAGATAATTGAACAATACAACGCCCTTCCATTTGAGGACTCAATAGGATATAATCTTTTAGGCAGGTTGTATGTCGAATTAGATAATTATAATGATGCTGTTAAATATTTAAGAAAAAGTCTATTAATTAATCCTGAAGATTCTTATCCATGGATTAATATCGCACATTGTTATATAAAACTTGAGAGATACAAACAGGCTATTCATCCTTGTAAAATGGCATTAAAATATAATGAAAATCAATCTAGTAATTGGAATCAATCTGCTATATGGGCACACCTTGGATTTGCCACATATAACCTTGGAAAAATAAAAAAAGCTATAGAATATATAGAAATATCTAAAGATCTTAAACCAATCTATCCTCGTGTGTGGTATTACCAAGCGTTAATTCATCTAGATAAAGGTCAAAAAGATGATGCATTAAAAACTTGGAAAAAATGCTTAAACCTTATACCTGATCATAAAAATGCAAAAGAATTACTCAAGAGAATTAAAGAAAGATATAAAACTAGCTAACTACAAAAAAAAAGTAAAGAAAATTGTTTAGATATATATGAACTTTAATTGTTATTATTATACCTTTTCTTCAAAATTAATACAATTATTAACTAAAGAAAACACAATTGCTTAGGGGTATATTAACTTATTTTAAATTTTGGAATATTTCAGGAAAAAATTAATGATATTTAAATTACTTTTATCAATACATCGGCGGTTAGAGGGTTTGGTGATGATCTTAATCCTCCTATTGTGTTTACTATCTGATGA
>JAEOTJ010000190.1 GCA_016839905.1 Promethearchaeota archaeon
GTAACCAATGATCAGCTCAGGCGGGTCAGGAATCCGCTGAAGAGTTTAAGAGCAAAAGCTGGTCTGACTGGATTCTGATCACCAAGGAATCCTGAGGCTAACGCCTGGTCTAGCGACCCTTTACTGTCCTTGTGTGGGTGGTAGAGGTGATAGAAAAATTACCCCGGGGGTCACAGAGTTGTCTTGAGTGAGAGATCATATCGACCTCAAGGCTTGCTTCCTCGATGTCGGCTCTTCCTATCCTGGGAGCGCACATACTTTTATCAATCCGATAGAAGCGTGTAAAACTCCCAAGGGTGGGGCTGTACGCCCATTAAAAGGGAACGTGAGCTGGGTTTAGACCGTCGTGAGACAGGTCGGATTCTATCTACTGGGCTTGTAGGGAGACTGAGGGCAAGGGAAAATCAGTACGAGAGGAACATTTTGCCGGCGCCTCTGGTGTACCGGTTGTCTGACAAGGCATCGCCGGGCAGCTACGCGCTAATGGATAAGTGCTGAAAGCATCTAAGCACGAAGCCAGTCCCGAAAAGAGTCTCCCAATCTTTTTTCATTAGGATTGAGTTGGAATCGGTTATTCTTGTTTGGGGTTCGAGCAGGTCTATCTGTGTTGACCGGAATCGAGCAAAAAAACCCATAGCAGGAATGGATTACAGGTTTCAAATTAATACGAGCGGGGAATGGTGACATTAACCGCTGTTAAAAGACGAGTGCACCCGTATAAGACGGGGTTGGTGAGATGGGGGTGTGCGTGCGGAGCTTTCGGGCGACGCATTTAGCCCGCCATTCTCAATAGCACGAGTGTGTGGTGTTGAAAGAGGACTCGTGGTTCAGGCTCAGGATGTTTAGGGGCTTGGATCGTGAGAGAAGAGAAAGAATGAAAGTAAGTGGTAAAAAGTTATGGGAAGGGAGAATGTTCTTGAATTTTATTTTTTTATATTTTTTTAAAAATCAGAATGTTGAGGTTATGAGGTTGATCATTAAATTAACCTATAATTATGAATTTTTGGATAAGTAAAAATCCTCTTTAAAATAACCTACTAATAAAATGGGATGAATTTTTAATATCTATTTAAAGTATAGATTAAATAATTTATTTATTTAGCATTTCTTTTTTTAAAATCAAATTCTCTTAGAAATTTAATAGAATTAGGAGTTTTATATCCTGTTGAAGAGGGATATTTTTCTTCAAAAGTAAGCTTTGTAGGGACTACTTTCCTCTTTTCATATTCTTTTTTATCAAAATTCATTTTAAACACCATAAAGATGTAATTCTTTAATGCTTTAAATAATTGAAAAGACAGTAAAATTAATAGTTTTTTCTTGATTTTTTTTTATTATTCTTATGTTTTCTTATTAATTCTACAAATATTAGTTAATTAATTATTTATGATAAGGTAAAAGGCGACAAAATTTCAACTTTGGGGTGAATGTGGGGAGAAAAAGAGAGAATTAACAATCTCCTCCTCAAGTTAACTAGACCCTCCGATTTTCCCCGACCATAACAGGGATTCTTAAGAAATTTAATGATATCACATGGATATTACTACAAATTTTAGAGGAAAGTATATAAGTAAGAAAATAGTATTATTATCTTATATAATAATTATGTGATATTAAAGACACACTAATATCCAATAGATTTATAATATTTGAAATTATTGTGAGTTTCAATACCGACAATAATACGCTCTTATAAGTAATGGGAAAAAAATGCTTTATAAATATAACAAATAAAAAATTAAATATTGTTTTTTTATATATTATATAACAAAAAAAATAGGAAATTAAAAATCTAAATATTGGATAGATAATAAATGAAAAAAGAATTTCGATTAAGGTTTCCTCCCTTCTTTTATGAAGAAATAAAATTAATAGTCCTATTAGCTGATAAGGATAAGAATACACTCTATAATGTATTAAAAGATACAACAACTAATGCAAATTTAGTTGATATCACGGAATCGCTCACAAAAGAAATAAATTTAGATGATAATAAAATTGCTAGTATTCTTAATTTTATATTATCAATTTTCAACATATATATTTATTCTGGTCAAGAGATTAATTCATTCATAAAGGAAATTGAAATTGCACTTGAAGATATCAAAGAGGAGTTAGAACTTGAGAAAATTCAGGATTGGTCAAAAACTATAGATTTCTTTCAGAATGTTCTTAGCTTAGAAAATAACATAGCAATAATGGCAAAATCTAAAGGAATTGGAATAGAATACCCCATTGTCTATCATTCTTCACGAATCTTAACCGATTTAAGACCTGTTTTCCCAATTAATCTAGCACAAGATTTTAATGCGGGTATTATAACACACACCTTAAAAATAGATTACATTAAGGGAGGAATTAGAAAAGAATTTTATGTGAAATTAGATAATTCTGATTTTGAGGATTTAATAATTCAAATTGATAGAGCAAAAGAAAAAGTCGAGAATATCATTCGAGTAGCAAATAATAAGGATATATTTCTAATTGGTGATGATCAATAATGAGTATAAATAAAAGAGTATTCCTACATAGTAAAAAGGATATGGAAAGAGCCTTCTTTCCTCAAAATATAAATAGATCATCTCCTGCAGGCATTTCTTTTACTTCAGAACCAAACCAATCTAAACGAGAATGGGAGAGAGGAGAAGAAGAATTAGATTTTGGTATTGGAGGAATTAATTTAAGACCTCGTTCAAGAAATAATTATTATAATATCTATTTTCGAAAAAGACTAACTAAATTAACAGAAAATATAATAGAACTGATAATCAATGATAGTATCTTCTCTCTTAAACGAAAAAGACAAATTGAAAATGATGATTTTGAGAATAAGATTAACAAAATAGTAGATTATATCTCATCTCTTAAACCCAATTGGGATGGAGATGGTAGTATTCCTTATGAACGCATTACATTAGATAGAATGAAATCCTTTGTATTTAATCTAAGAAAAAAATTATTCTATAGATTTAATGTTTCCTTAATATTTCCATATATTATGCCTGGACCTGAAGGAAGTATTGATATTCACTGGAAAAATGATAGATATACATTATTAATCAATATTCCTAATAACAATAATGAGGAAATAACTATTGCGGGCTATGAAAACAAGTTTAAAAATCGAAAAAATGTGATTAAACGGTCTACAGATTATCAAACAGCTTTGAGGGTATTATCACAATGGCTTTCTATAGCTATGATGAAAAAGATATAATAATTCCACCTCAAGATGAATTATTCATGAGAATCCCAAAAAGAAAATATTGGGATATTCTAAAGAGTATGCGTGATCTTCTGAAGAGTATGGGTATAAATATAGATGGATATATACCTCCAAAGATCTTCCAACCCGTTGGAAATGGTATTTCTGTAGATTGGGAAAGATTTTCAACACCATTATGGACACAATCAAGAAAGGATGAAATTTTTAAAAAAGAAAAGGGGATCGAGAATTATGGGATTAACCATTATGGAATATTATCAATGACTGCTGAAGATGTTAGAGAAATACCTCTAAATGTAGAATATAGTCCTAATGATAACAATATCTCTCATACGGATATTATAATGTTATTGGAAGGTGAAGAAAAGACATGGGCTAGAAATGCATTAAGTGATATTTCAGAGATAATAATTTCAGTTCCGGAAAATGATAATGTTCATATCTAATTGAAGAAAATATAAAATTCTTTTTTATTAATGGTTTTAATCTTGTTAATCAGGGATTTGAGATTTTTTTCGCTTTTCTATAGAATTTAAACTTTTTAATGAAACTATGGATAACGATTACCCCTATAATGATAAAAATACCCATTATCACTTCCAAAAAAAGGGTAAGGGGATGATATTGCGAGACGAGATTAATCAATAAAATAAAAAAAATTGGGATTAAAAAAACAACAATGAGACATGAAAAAATGATGGTATAGATGAAATCGTCATATGGAAATTTCACGGAATATTTTTTTTTTGTTGATAATTGAGGAGAGAAGCTCGAATTAAGGAGAGTATCTTGCGAAAAACTTGTTGAAAAATCCAAGGTGAATGAATTTTGATTGAAAGTATCCGATTGAAATGCGTTAGTAATCGAACGAAATATTATGCACTCTTTTTGATATAAACAATTTTTACATAGTTTTTCTTGCAGAAACTTATCAGTCACGCTTTTATTATCCAAAATTGTATTA
>JAEOTJ010000191.1 GCA_016839905.1 Promethearchaeota archaeon
ACTCCCCTATAATTAGAGTTCCAGACACCTTCAGGATTCTCTTGGGATGACATCGTGGAATTTCCATAATACATCCTTATATATGTGTCATTTGAATAGGATAAAGAAGGAATTCTAATCCAAGTCACTAATTCAGCGTGAGTGCTGCTATAGCTCCGATTAAATCGTTCAATCTCATGGTCTAGTTGTTGTCCACCAATAAAAAATGCAATATCATCTCCATCGGACTGACAATGGTCATGTAAGTCAGAGTCTAAATTGGATACTAATAAGGGGAAATTCAAGAGATTGTTGGTCCCAGAGACTTTAGAATGATTAATGACAATATCTTTATAAAAATTAAAATCAGCCGGGGAACTTGCGATTAATTCGTGATCTTCATTAAGAATTTCTTCTGATACGTCAGAAGCATTGATTTTTTGATTAGAAAAATTACCAAATAAGATCATAATAAAAATAAGCATTGGAAAGATCATTAAAATAGATTTTTTTTTACATTTTCTAAATATAATATAACATCACCTCATTTTGGTTGTTCTTTTGGAAAAGAAAACTAAATATATAATTTAAAGCTTGAATCATCTATATACAATCTCAATGTGAGTAGTATCTTTTATTGAAATTTATTTGTCATGTTGAAAACATTAAAATTATGTATACTAAAATTTCGCAGAATTATTATTAAAATATTTTGTTTTTAAAAGAAGTTTGAAAATTCTTTATTTAATTTTTGCTTATAAAAACAATCAGGAAGGGAGAAATAAAGACCTTTACTGATTGTAAGGATTATGCTGAGAATCTATTTTATGAATTTGGATTAAAAAGTTTTAAAATGAAATAATAAGAAAATTTAAAGTATAAGAAATAGTTATTTCTTGTTTTTGTTCTTTTAATATGATTCAGGCAGATGGTGTTGAAAATATTTGAATTGGTTGGAAAATGCAGATATTTGTCTCACCCATAGCATTGCTATCTGTCATCTCAACAAAATATGCATAGCTCTGACCTGGCTGTAAATCTTTTTGAATAATTATCTCTCCCTTGTTTAATCCCGCGTCTTTATTACTAAATCTATCAACAAACACATTATCCCACCAGATAAGCTTCTGAATGTTGAATTCGATTTGTTTTTTACCCAAGGAAATACGATAAATATAATATGCATCTAAATTAGCGACCTCCTTAAGCGTTGTCCATTTAATGTTAACATTCTTTAGCGGTGTATTTTCTATCATTTTATTTTTTGTTCCTGGCATGTAAGATGCTAGTATTTTTTCCCTATTTTCAAGATATGCTTTTAAGAGTGTATTCCCTGGAGCTGATTTCTGATATCGTGATTTTGAGATAATATCACCATTTTTGGGTTTAACTTCGATTTTATATTCACCTTCTTCCATAAAGCCATGAGGTAGATTCACCATGTACCAGCAAGAATTAAACTTTGAATCTATTATATAGCCATTGATGTTGGCAATTGAATATTTCTGATTCTTAAACTCTACTTGATATCCATTTGGTCCATAAACAACAATATCTTCTATTAGATCTGGAAGGAATCCCTTTCGAATGGGGAAAAATGTAACAAGAAACTTATGCGTTTCTTTTATTGGGGAGAAACCAAAATCAACATACACGTTACAAGCCATAATATCAAAAATCTTAATTTTAGGTTCTTTCATATTCTCACTTTTAAAATATATTAACCTTTAGTAAAAATTCATTGATATTGCTTATAAATATTTTGAATCTTTATTTCAGAAAGAGTAGAATCTTCTTTAGAGTTTGAATCTGTATAGGATTTAATTTACTGATGAGAACAGTTTTCAAAAATTATTATTCCTTATCATCCCAATTTAGAACCTTAAGCGAGGTTATTATTTAACTATTGTTCTTTGAAATGATTTAAAATTGTTTACTATTTTAACACGTGTTTATACAATAAAGTGATGATTAAATTACTAAACTTTCATTCCATTCTTTTTGCATCTTTACCTTTTAGTTTGTATTCCAAATAAAAAAAAGGAGTACTTTAAATCTAAAGTAATTTCACGCTTAAAATCCGTGAATGGAATTGAGATACATCAAAAATTTAATAGTAATAGTTATATATTTAACAATAAAATATATTACTTAATAAGAATAAACTTTAAGATAACCATAAAGATTCATTTATTATCATTTAATTAAAATTGTATCAAAATCCAAGAATCAAATATCAAATAACAATACTATTATCAGAGAAAAGGTAACTTTAATGAAAACAATTGGACTTTAAAGTAAAATTGAATAGATTTTTCAACATTAAATATATTTTTATAAGAGAAAGGGAAATAAAATGAGAAAAAATTTAAAATACAAGGAAATAAAAGCCAATGAGATTTTTACAAGACCTAGGACATTAAAAACCATATCATTACTCTCTATCGTAGTCCTGGGACTAACCTTGATTCCAGTTGGATTATTAATGGATAATGATCTAATGAGTAAGAGAAATGATCAAGAAATTGGTAGAAGGGATCATTCTGTCAATACGCTAAAAATCAGTGATATAGATTACTTCAATAAAGATGTAGTTTGCCAGAATTATAGTTTTTACATGTGGAATTTAACTAATTCTGAAGATTATATACTTGGATCTAAACCACAATTTGAAGAAATTGGTCCATTTATTTTTCGAGATCATAATTATAGAGAAAATATTACTTATAATGGAGATGAGACCGAAGTGAATCATGAAACATATGATAGATTTGAATATCTTCAAGATGTATCTTATAATAATTTAGACATTACAAGTACTAACATTAGGAATATCAATCCGGGTTATTTAGGAACTTTAAGAACTATGAAAGCAATTAATGAAAATGCTGAGATGGGATTATTTCAAACAATGTTTCCTGACATGATGCGAAGAATGAAAGAGGAAGTCCTCGTAACAACAGAAACTGAATTGGTGGAGAATAAACAAACAATGATAGATACATACGGGGTGGGAATAGCTTACATGCCTCAGCCTCATGAAGTATTCTATAGTGAATGGATGCGGGATCGAATGCCTATGATTGAAATCTTATTACAGGGATTGGAAATTTGGTTAGATCCAAACACCGGTGAATTAGAATTCTTAGGGCTTGGCATTATTGATCCTGTAGATTATATTGGAGATGTTGATATTGATGGGATGAAAGATCCGGAAAAATATAATGCATTGGAAGGGAAATCTCGTCCAGATGATTTGAACATGAAGGACTTTGACGCGGGATATTCTAACTCTCGGCCAAGGGATTTAGCGGTTACTCAACTTTGTGAGGCGTTATGGGATCCAACTAGGGAATATTCCCTTACTTATAATCCAGACGTAGAAGAAACAGGAGGACTCCTTACAACCGAGCATTGGTTTAAGCTTGCAGGTCTTATTGATGCGACTAGTGGAGAAAAAGCTACCAGTAAAGCTTTAATTGAAGCTGAATTTTCAACTGAACTTTCAATATTTAACTCAGAGGCTGGCATGTCAGAAGACGTCATAGATGACCTAATTGCTCCTTGGATTTATCGAAGTCTTATGGAAGTTTTCCCTCATGTTTGTCCCCCGCGCAATAAACTGGTGGGTGACCTTGGTTATGGTTGGATGTATAATATTGCATTATGGACTTTTGATAAATATGATGGGAATTTAATATGTGAAAGAACTATTCATGAATCGCTTTTTTCTGCTTTTGATGGGATTATCAACCAGTCAAAATTTGAATATCAAAGAGCTAGAGCACATGTAGGTTTCTTTAGAACTGCTGCAAGTTATGATGAAGCATATATAAGCGGATTGTCAGAGGTACAAGGAGGACAAAATCTAAGGAAATTAAATATATTTAATGTAAAAACAGGCAAAAATAATGTTATTGAGACGTGTCAAATATCAGCATTAAATGGGATGCAATATGAAAATAGTTGGCCTCAACCGGAGACCATTAGAGGTACCGATGGATATAAATTTCATCCTAATATACAAACAAGCGATATTTTAGAAATCCTTGATATAAATATCATGAACAGAGTAATGAAATTTGAATATATAGATGATTACTTTCTTAATGGTGTGACAGTTTATAGATATCAACTAGATTCTTACATGTGGACTGTTAATGCGGATTATGATCAACATAATGAATTAATTAATTTAACACCAATCAGATATGCACCTATTTATGTAAGTCAGCCCCATTTTCTTAATGCAGATTATTCTTTTGTCGATGCGGTGTCTGGGTTATCTCCAAATGGAATTTTACATGATCACTATATTGAAGTGGAACCAAAATCAGGAATCACCGCAGATATCAAACTTAGATTACAATATAATATAGAAGTAGGACCTACTGATCTCTTTTACAAGGATATTTACACGGGGAGTGGAGGTACTACTTTCATGCCTTTATTATGGTTTGAGAAGAGTAACATTCCAGATTTTGATAATGATACGATCCCAGACGCTTGGGAGGCATTTCACGCTGTTGATGATATTAATGCTGATCCTGATAATGATAGCTTGACTAATTTACAAGAATTTCATGAATATACGGATCCTAATGATGAAGATTCGGATGATGATAAAATAAATGATTTTGATGATCCCTATCCTTTACATAATTTGGATTTGGATACTGATGGAATGTCAGATGATTGGGAGGCATTTTATGGAGTTGATGACCCTAATGGTGATCCTGATGGTGATGGAAAAACAAATTTAGAAGAGTTTCTTGCAGGAACAAACCCAATCATATATAATAAACCAGATTATAATAAACCAGATGGTAGTGAAAACGAGAATCCTTCTTCAGAACCACCATTTTTTATTATATTTATAATTATAATCATTGGGACACTCTTAATAATTACAAACTATACTTTAATATCAATACTAATGAAAAGAAAATATAACGCTGTACGTAAGATGTTTGAAAAAAAAGGAATTAAAGGTGTAGCAAGTAAACCCATTACTTCTCCAAGTAAATTTGTGTTGAGTGCAATCCCAGAAAAAAAAGAGATTAAAAGTGTTCCAAGTAAGCCCAATATTTCTCATACTAAAACTTTAT
>JAEOTJ010000192.1 GCA_016839905.1 Promethearchaeota archaeon
TAACAAGGAATGAACTCGATAAACTTAAAAATAAGGGCGTTGATGACATTAATAACGTGTTAAAAATGCTCTGGGATTGCAAAATGATTAAGGTTCTTAAGGATGAGGGTGGTACTGAATATTATGCTTTACTTTCAGACTTTTATATAAATCTAATCTTTCCAAAATACATTATTAATGAAATAAAATCCGCATATGACCAAAAATCACAAAATGATAATGTATTAATTGAATACTTGAATGTTCTCGAAACAATTTATTTTTATTTAAAATCTGAAGAAAAATCAGAGGAATAAAAAGTTAAATTCTCTTTTTTTTTTAAAATACATTTTTTTAAAGAAATGTTTCAATATTTCAAATAGATTAAGTAAGAGAATTATAGAGTTTGTAAAAATTTATGAGCAATATATAAAAAGGTGTCATTAACATTCTCTCCCGTTTTTGCAGAAGTAAGGATGTAATGAAAACCATATTCCTCTGCAACTTTTTTTATGTCATCTTCGCTTACAAGTATTTCTTCTACATCTGATTTATTTCCAACAATTACGATGGGAATCTTTTTTTGTACGGACTGTTTTATATCATCATACCATAATTTTACTTTATCTAGAGTTTCGGGGCGTGTTCTATCTAAAACTATAAATGCGGCATTTGCACCATGATAAAATTTAGCTCTGTGTGGCGCCATTTGCGTGATTTGCCCTCCAATATCCCATATTATGAAATTTATTTCTATTTCTGGGCTTAGATTTACAATCTTTTTTGTTATTTGCACTCCTATAGTTGATATATAATTCTCTTGAAACCTATTATGAACAAAACGATCTATTAAAGAAGTTTTTCCTACTTGAAAGGCCCCAGTTATAATCAATTTTGTAGAAAATTCACCTTTAGGAAGTACCCCATCCTTCGTTTTAGCTATAGCTTTTATGATTGCTGGTATTTCTAATGATACTTTTTCATTTCCTTCTAGTAGAAGTTCAATTTTTCCAGCAACATGCTCAGAAAACACGCGTATCTCGATATCTGACGTTGAAGGGTCTGCAATTGAAGTTAATATTGCGTTTAATCCTTGAGAACAAAAAGCAAATTTTCTATTTCCTATGGTGGTAATACTAAAAAAGTTACTTTCAGTTCCAAATTCGCTTTTAATACGGTCTATAGAAGTATCAACAACGGCTGAAATCGCACCTATTACTGATTCCTCACCAGTATCTTCTCTACCTTCAGAAGCTAAAATTAATCCATTTCGATCGCATGTTGATACTCCAAGAACCCCAGGTACTTCATCCAAATAATTCTTCAACAAAGTTTTTAGTAGATTTTCCATTAATAATCAGAATTATATTTACTTTCTTAAAAATAATAATATCTTTAAAAAATATAAATATAGCTATTTAGACAACATTATTTTTTTGTAATAGCGATAATATATCTAAATAATATATTTATTTTTTATTCAGATTTTCCATAATTTATTTATAATGGAAAAAAACTCTCTAAGATACGAAAATAATGTTTCTATAATGCTTGATAAAGCTGTTATTCTTTTTAAAAAAACGGGATTAAATGAACTTGCTGATAAATGGGATAAAATTCTTAAAAATTATCGGCATTCAAAACCTAAATATTAATTATTTTTATCTTTTTGGGGATTTTCTATATTCATCGCCATTTTATAAACATAAGTGGAAACTGACCGATAAACCGAACCTAAAACTGTTGTAAATGCTTTGGGATTTTCCAAATTATAAGGCAATCCTAGATTCTCTAAAGTTTCAATAATTTTTCCTGGTTTTTTAAATTTAAATCCAATATGAATGTCAGCTGTAGACTGTTTTTTTCCTTGAATTTCTTGAATAGATATTTTTGGAATATTGAAAGAAAAAACCGAATTCTCATCCTCATCTCTAATTTCTTCATCAAAATCAATTTTACTAATGCTTAAATCTGATAAAATTTCATTTTTAGTTTTCCCACGCAATTTTAATAAAATGAACGGGTTGAAATCAAGAACACGAGCAATATATAAAATAACTGATGCAATGTGCTTACATGGAATTGCTTGATCTGGACAAGAACAAGTCGCATTTAAACCTTGGGAAACATCTAAAAATAATGGAAAGTTCGCATTACTAAAAATAGTATTTATTTCTTCAGGCAATTCTCCTTCTAAAAGTTTTATAAGATTAATCGATTTCAGTGCAAGTTCTTTAATTATAACTTTCCACACTTCCTCTGAAATTGTTTCAAATAGAATTTTTACTCGATATGGTGTTGGAGCAGTTCCTTGAACAGTCGCAAAAATTTGCCCCTTGTTAATGGTTAAATTATCTATTCTATCTTCATCTTTAGCATAATCAATTCCCCGTTGCATTCTATAAGGACGTCCAATTTTTAATATCGAATGAATCCATTGTTTTCCCCATTCTGTTCTTGCGAAATTAATTAAGTTTTTTTTTATTTGTTGAACTTCTTCATGAGAACGTTGTTTTTCATGCTCAGTTTTATAAGTTTTTTCAGGTCTTTCTCGTTTTACTCTCCTATCATATCTTCTATTATCCATTTTTGATCACTTCTTTTCTTTTGATTATTAAATGCTATAAGAAAACAATTCATTCAATTTCTCAAGGCTAAGGTTAGAAATCCAAGACTCTCCTGTGGATGCGACTATTTTATCAGCTAGATCTCTTTTTTCTTCCAATAAGACATCAATTTTTTCTTCAATTGTACCAATTGAAATAAATTTATACACATTAACTTGCGATTCTTGACCAATACGATAAGCCCTGTCAGTTGCTTGGTCTTCCACTGCGGGATTCCACCACCTGTCAAAATGAATAACGGTTGACCCTTGAGTTAGGTTCAACCCTGTCCCACCCGCTTTTAAAGAAAGGATTAAAATAGGAGGGCTTTCATTATCATTGGATTGAAATTCATCAACTATTTCTCTCCTTTTTTTTTCTGGGACTCCCCCATGGAAATAGAGAATTTCAAATGGATATGTTAGTTCTAAGACTTTTTTAATTAAATCGCCCATCTGCCTAAATTGGGTAAAAATCAGTATCTTACCTCCTGCAGAAATTACCTCATCGGTCATTTCTAATAATCTCTCCATTTTTTGAGATTTAGACAGAAATTCTTTTATATCAGAACCAATATCTTTAATTTTTAATAGTTGGTTTGGATGATTGCAAAGTTGTTTTAATTGCATCAACAATTTTAAAATAAGACCTCTCGCTTTTCTTTTATCGGATGAATCCGTTTCAATATCTTTTAGAGTCTTATCTACTAACTCTTTATAAAGTGTTTTTTGAACTTCACTTAGTTCAATAAAGATTTTCATTTCGTTCTTATCTGGTAAATCACTAATAATAGATTTATCAGATTTTACACGACGCATTAAAAAGGGTGAAATTATTAATTTTAACTTATCTATTGCTTCTTGATCTTGAAATCTTTCTATTGGAAGGATATAATTTTTCTGAAATTCTGCCCTGGTTTCAAGAAGTCCAGGATTTAAAAATTCAAATAATGTCCATAATTCTATTAGGTGATTTTCTATTGGAGTGCCACTTAAACATATTCTAAATTGACTCTGAAGCTTAATAACTGCTTGAGTCTGCTTTGAACTAAAGTTCTTAATATTTTGCGACTCATCAATAATTACGCCACTAAATGGTATTGTTTGGAGGAAATCAATATCATTTCTGATTGTTCCAAATGTAGTCAATATAATCTTATGGGGTGTTAAATATTTTTTAATTCCAGAGGCATTCTTAACTCGGTTATGACCGTGATGTAATATTACATCTAAATCTGGTGCAAATTTGTTAATTTCCCGCATCCAGTTAAATAAAACAGAAGTAGGGCATATTATTAGTATACTACTTGAATCATTAGAATTGATTTCTTTGAGATATAGGAGATACGAAATTACTTGAATTGTTTTTCCAAGCCCCATATCATCAGCTAAACAAAGGCCAAAATTATATGCACACATATTTCCCATCCAAGTTAGAGCAGTTTTCTGATATGGTCTTAATATCCCATTAAAAGATTTGGGTGTAGATATTTCCTTAAATGTGTCTACTTTTTTAAGATCTTCAACGATTTCCCTGAAATCTCCTTCAATTAGAACTTCATATTTTCTTCCACTTTCTTGATGTTGAATATTCCCTGTTAATCCAAGTTTTAATGCTTCTATATAACTTTTCTTTCCAGATTTTCCCTCCTTTTCAAAAATCGTTTTAAGGTCTTTAACATCTTGTTGATCAATAAAAATCCATTTTCCACGCCATTCAACTAAAGGTTCGTCAGATTTAATTAATTCTTTCAATTCTACCTCATCAAGTTCAGAATCCTCAAGAGTGGCCTCCCATTTATAATCTAGCATCGAGTTTTTATTAAACATTGAGGGTAAAGTTGAGGAAACTCCCTTTGCTTTCTTTTCCGTACTTGAATGGATAATCATTCTAGCTGTAAGCCTTTGTTTTCCTTTTTGTGTAAATTCCTCTGGAATAACGACTCTAAATCCACATTGAATTAATAAATCTTTTGGATATCTTAAAAAATCAATTACTTCTGAAGTATTTAAGTTTACTTCAAGGGGTATTATACCTTCTAAAGACCGATAAATAGGGGGGTAAATTTTTGCTGCTGTCCCTAAGGCTCTTAATATTATTTCTATTTTATCATCCTTCCATATATTTTTTAAAGGAACGATTTTTGACGATTTCTCTAATAGTTGTGCATGATAATTTAAAGTCCAATCTTCATTAGGATTTTTGGGATATTTTAATTCTAAAACTAAAGAAAATCCTTTATCTATTATAAAACCTTGGGCAGTTTGAACCCAATTTTTTATAATATTTGGAATTATCGTTTCAGAAAATCTTTCAATTTTAAAATCATTTTTTTTATAAATTAATGATTTTAAGTATTTATAATCCCAATTTAATTTATATCCTAAAGTTTTCTCTTTTTTTATTTCACTACTGTAGATTTCTTCAAAATTTAGGATTTTAGATTTGTTCAAGGCAGATCTTATTAATGAATCTCCTAAATTATCCATAAAATCGGAAACTATATAAGATTTATGCCAAATACCATCTGTAATATAAGAGATTAAAGCTTTTTTTTGACTTTCAAATGGTATAAAATTAATAGGAATAGAAAACGCTGCCCAAGAACTATTATTTAAAATCGTTGTCAACCGTAAATTATCTTGTTGAGTCTTTAAAGTTAATTTCCACCAACCTTTATAACACTTTTCGGTTTTAACCTTTAAAAGCGGAATAAAATTTCCTCTATTTAATAATTCAAATAAGAATTTTGTTAAAAAAGCCCATAATTTAATTGATTCGCTAAAATCCTCTCTTTTATGATTATAATCCTTCTTTTGAATTATTTTTAATTGGAATAACATTCTTATCGCAGGAGAAATCGGCATTATTTTTCCTAAGACTTGATGAATTCCATAATATTTCTCTTTATCTAATGCTGAGTCATTAATATTTAATAGCTCTAATGGTAATGCAAGCCTAATATGACAAGTTAATAATTTCTCTGCTGGAATATTTGGGAAAAAATATTTTATTTGCCTTATGAGTTCTGCTTCAGATTGGTTTAGGGGAATCCAAATTAAAAAGAAGCTAGCATTCTCAGGGATAGTTTTTTTTTTTGAATCAAGACTGAAATCACTAATAGATTCATTCCAATACTGTGCTGGAATATATGTGAGTTGAAGACGTTCTATAGTATCTGTCATTATTTAATGCTTCCTTGTTAGAATAATCAAAATATCCTTTCTCTCATAATTATCCATTTAAAGAGAGCCTTTAGTCGATGGGATTTCATCTGAAACTATCTTTATCGCCTCTTTAATTGACCTTGCTAAGGCTTTAAATACGGCTTCAATTTTATGGTGTTGATCTTCCCCATAAAGTACATGTAAATGCAAATTCATTTTGGCGTTCTCTGCGAATGAATTCAAGAAATGTCGTATATCTTCAACCGCGACATCTTCTATATCGCATTCCTCATTTAATTGTAAATCTAAGACTAAAGCCACTCGACCACTAAAATCTAGAACACATCTTGCCAATGTTTCATCCATCGGGATATAAGCAGTACCATACCTGTTTATCCCCTTTTTATCTCCTAATGCACTATTAAATAATCCTCCAAGAACAATACCTATATCTTCAACAAGATGATGCTTTAAATCACCTTTAGCTTGGATATCAATATCTACATATGAATGTTTAGCTAATAAAATAAGCATGTGATCTAAAAACTTAATACCTGTCTGAATATTATTTTCTCCTTTGCCGTCTAAATTTAACTTTATTTCTATATCTGTCTCAGTGGTCTTTCGTTCGCTCTTTACAATCCTTGCCATATTTTTTCTACCAAATAATTATTATTTACTATAGGTTTTAATTTTTGGGTATCTAAGATTTAAAAATAAATAATTAAAACTCTTTCATAAAATTTGAGATATAACTTCTTTTTTTTACTGAAATTTGATAAATTTGATAAATTAAAGAGTCTAACTTGTGTTGATAATTAATTCTCTCATCTTCATCCTTCAGGTCAGTTTTTAATAATTCTTTTACAGCATCTATAATTTTTAATGCTAAATCTTTTTCCTCTTTATTTTTAGGAATCATTACTGGAAGGCTTTTAATTTTTTCTATGAGAATTCGTGGAAATAATTTTTTATATGAGCCAAATGATTTGATGAAGTAAAAGGATAATAATTTGGAATTTATTAGTCCTAAAAGATAATAATTATTGAATTCTCGAATAGGAGAATCATTAATCTTTAAATTATATAATGATTGGGATGTTAATGATAATCGCTTATCAAATGTGGCACATATAAGACTATTTTGGCTTATTTGTCTTATAATTATTCGATTTTTATAAATATCTAAGTCCTTATAATTTATTCCTTGCTTACTTATATCGATATATTTGTATTCTTTTATTAAAAACCGGTTAATTGAATATAAAAATAATTCAAGATTTAAATTCGATTCCTTAGGTTTGTTATCATAAATTATTCTTTCAATTGATTTATCATCAAGGTTATAATTACACTCCTTACACCTTAATTCTTTTTTAGGAAGGGGTAGAAATTTTTTACATTTTTCACAATATATAACTTTACCTTCTTTACCCAACTCTACTCCCCTGCTCATGGAAATACTAAAATTAGGATCTTTGATTAAGTCTCTCAATTTAGGAAACTGATTATTTAGTTTATTTATTAAAGAAATATCCATTGAATTTAGATTTATTAAAAATTTATAGCTCCAATCTTTTAAAACATTTTGTTTTACGCTGTTTAATAGAATATTATTATCATTTTGAATTAACATTCTAATTTGGTTTTCTTCTCTCTCAATTTTTCTATTTTCCTTTTGCAAAATCAAAATTATATTGGATACCACGGGATCATCAAATTTAGGCCCCGTATGATAAATCTCCTTAATCTTCGTATTATTATAGATGTATTTTCTGATTATTGTACGGTTTGATAATGCTAAAAGAGAATCTGGAATTATATAACCCAAATATCCATGGTCTTTTAATAATTTAATGCCAAGTTCTAAAAAGATCTGATAATAATCATATTGACCATCATTAGTTTCTATATTACTTTCTTCAATTATTTGTCTCTGTTTAATTGGAATGTCCCTGATAAATAAATATGGAGGATTTCCAACGATGTAATCATATTTCTCAGATATATCAAACTTAAAAGCATTTTGATTATGAATATTAAAAAGAGGTACATGAAAAGAATTATCCTCCTTTCGGATCTTTTTAATTATGTTGAAAAGAACAAATTGAATATTCAATTGGCAGAAAATACATGCAATGGGATTAATATCTACACCTATAATACTATTTTTAATTAATAAAATCAATTTTTTTAGATCCTTTATATTTACATGTTTAAAATCTTGTATTTTCTTTTTTTTCTTCCAATTTTTAATAAATATCAACACAGCTCTGATAAGGAAACTTCCAGAGCCACAACTGATATCTATTAATTTTTTATTGTCTAAAATCTGAAGGACATCATAATTTACAGCCTGTAAAATATAATCTACTATAGGTAAGGGCGTATAGAATTCACCTAATAATTTTCTCTCTTTAGGATCCATATTTTTTTCATATAACGTGCTAAAAATGTCATAATTTATATTATTGATGTTAGGATTGAAATCTATTTGAAAATTATCTACTTCATTTAAATCTCCAATTACCTTGTTAATAAACTGAAAAACTTTTGAAGCATTAGAACATATTTCATAAAAATTTATCAGATACTCAACGATATTTTGACTCTTTAAATAGAATTGAAATTCCATCATATTATATTAATAATAATAATTCTTTTTAAACATCTAAAAGTTATCTGTCTTTCTATTTATCAATATTTAAAAAACATAAATTTATAAGATCATTGAAATTTAAAGCATTATTGGTGTAGAGAAATTTAATGTAAAATGATTGTATATTTAATTATAATAATAATTTCATTTATTATTTCCGTAATTGGAGTTATTAAAGTAATAATCAATCGAGATAAATATGGGTCAAAACTTAGAGTAATTATAATTATTACATTATTTATAATAGGAGATATTTCTCTTATTCTTTCATTTATTTTTACTAATAGTTATACTGTTGATAATGATACTGCTCTAATATTATATAAAATAAACGCAATTTCTCTTATAATATTAACTATTTCAATTAGCCATATTGTTAATTTAATATTAGAACCTGGGAATAAACCATATCTATTATTATTTATTTTTACTTTTTTATTTGGAATAATATTAAGCTTATTATTAACTCTAAACCCAATTAGTATAAAACAAGAAGGCGGGATAAACTATTTTATTTTCACCCAACCATTAATGCCAATTCTATTCATTTTATCAAGCATTTTAGCTCTCTCTTTTAATTGGTATTTTCATTTAAAAAATCGTTCTAATATTATAAATAAAAGATTAAGTACACTTCTTGAACACTATCTTATTAAGTTCTCTTTAACGGTCTTTATATTTAATCTGTATTTCTTTTTTCCTAATATAATTATAGTTTATCTACAATTAATTAATTTTTCAATTGGCTTTTGTTTTGTTATATACATTATCATAAAAAATCCCTCTATTTTTAATGCCATGTCAATAAGAATATATGATTTTATAATTTTTCATAAGAGCGGTGTTCTTCTCTTTTCCTATAATTTTGAGAAGAAAGAAGAAATTGATAGTTCTATATTAAAAGGGAGTATATTAATTGGAATTAACCATATTCTCAGAAATTTTTCCGATAAGAAAAATCAATTGAATCTAATTAAATTGAAAAATAGAGCCTTAATTCTTGAATATGATGAGACACTAGGGTATGCCATTTTAGTAATAGTAAATATAAAAAGTAATTATATTCAAAGTTCAGTAAAGAAATTTATGGAAAAATTTAATTTGATTTACGAGGATAATTTAAAAAATTTAAAAACTTTAATTGATAGTTCAGACTTTAAAAACACTAAAGATATTTTATATGAATTTTTTTCACCTTTTATCTTATAAGAATCAGAATCTCTAAGATTTAAAAAAAAAATAAAATGTTTAATAAAAAAAAAAATTATAAAATTACTTCTTTTTATAAAAATTTAAAAATAGGGAGTTATCTTCTTAAATAAGATAAATAAAAATTTATCTTCGAAGAATATATATATCTTTAAAGTTTTAAATAGGATTAAATCATATTTATTGTTCTATTATGATAGTGCTATATGTATACTTAATAATTAGTTATATTATCTCATTATTAATTTCAATAAATGTAATAATCAAATTAATAAACTTTAATAAAAAATATGTTATAAAACTAATTTCTTTACTAAATATAATCTCAGTACTGAACATTGGAGTTATTTTTCCTACTTTTATAATATTTTCAACAGTGATTATTTTTCCTATGGGTGAAATCAATATCTTTCTTTTAAAAATTTTAATTTTTATTGGATTTTTGATTATGGGGCTATCATTTATTATCTTTTTTAATGAAATTAATTATAATAATATTGATTTTCTTCCATTACTGATATATTCAATAATTTTTGGAATACTATTTGGGACTCTAATGTTTACTGACTCTATTTCTTATGAAAGCTCTATTAAATCTACAATAATAATTTTTCCTAATCAAAATGAAATTATTGACTTTTCATTGAGTAGTTATATTAAACTACAAATGCTTTTTTTCATGTGTTTCATTTTTTTAAGCTATATTTATGTTTTGATTAAAATCTATATTATAGTAAAAAATCAAACTATTTGCACGAATTTTTTGGTAAATTCTTTTTATTTTTTTATACCAAACATAATTTTCATATCAATTCTCTTTTTTGGATTAACGATTATGTTATATCTCTATTTTTTATTATTGATTTTTTCATTTTTAGGGATTTATTTCTATTTAAAGGAATCCCCCAAATCATTTTTAGTATTAATAAATAAGATTTATTACATAAATATTTATCATAGATCAGGAGTATTATTATATTCTTATAACTTTGGAACGAATGATGATGAAACTGAGGAAAAAATTTGGGGGAATATCCTTATTGGTATTAATTACATTCTCTCAGAATTTATAGATAAACAAGATCAAATTGATGTTTTACAAACTAAGAATTCTGAAATAGTAGTACGTTATAGTGATAAATTGGGTTTTGCTGTTATCGTAATTACAAATCTAAAAAACAAGATTTTAGGAAATTCTGTAAAAAATTTTACAATTGAGTTTGAAAAAAGATATAAGGATGAATTAACAGAAATTTTAGATTTAAATAAAATCATTAATGTATCTAAATTTGAAGATACAAAAGAAATTATTGAAAAGAATTTTTCAATATATTTATCGTGAGATACTGCTACTTTAATTACCAATTTTTCTTATTTTTAAGCAGTTTAAATATGTATGAGTCTACTAAAGCATCCCAAGATGCAACAATTATGTTCCCGTGTGTCCCTATCGTGCCCCATTTTCCCTCATTATCATGAGTTTCAGTTAAAACCCTTACTACTGATGCCGTACCTGCTTGATTAACAATTCTAACTTTAAAATCAGAAAGATCAATCTCTTCTATGGGGGGATAAAAATGTATGAGAGCCTTTTTGAGAGCATTATCTAGGGCATTGACAGGGCCGTTACCATCTGCGGCTGTGTGAACCTCCTCTTCCCCCACCCTTAGCTTAACGGTAGCCTCTGAAATTAAATGATTCTTTGTCATTTCAGTAAGCACACGAAATCCTTCCAAATCAAAAAATTTTTTTCGATAATAGTTAGGGTCATTAATATTCATATCCATGCTTCGCATTATTATTTCTAGAGATCCTTCAGCACCTTCATAAGCATATCCCTTATTTTCCTTTTCTTTAATTACATTAATAATAGCTGTAACTTTTGGATTATCTGTGGCTAAATGAATTCCAAATTTATTACCCATTTGAAGAATTGAGCTTCTTCCTGCCAATTCGGAGACCTTTATATTACGCTTGTTTCCAACGAGTTCAGGATTAATGTGTTCATACGTCTTTTCATCTTTCCTCATAGCTGAAATATGAACTCCCCCTTTATGTGAGAATGCATTCCTTCCAACAAATGGCTGATCGTCATTACCTGGCAAATTAGCCATTTCATAGATAAAATGTGAGACCTCCGTAAGGTTTTTAAGAACCTCATCTGAGACACAATCAATTCCCATTTTTAATTTTAGAATTGGGAGTATTGCTGTTAAATCTGTATTACCACACCTTTCGCCGAGTCCATTCATAGTTGCTTGGATCATTCTAGCACCTTGATGATAAGCCTCTAAAGCAATAGAATTAGCTAATCCCGAATCATTATGAGCATGTATTCCCAATGGTGCCTTCCCTAAGTAATCCTTTACTTCATTAAATATTGGTGCCATTTCATGAGGTAAAAGACCGCCATTTGTATCACAGAGGACAATCCATGAAGCTCCCGCATTTAGGGCACAAGAAATCGTTTCTAATGCATATGCTTTATTATTCTTGAATCCATCAAAAAAATGTTCTGCATCATAGACGACTTCTACACCATTATTAGTCAAAAACATTACCGTATCTTCAATCATTTTAAGGTTTTCTTCTAAAGTCGTTTCCAAGGCCGCCTTGACGTGTAAATCCCAACTTTTTCCAAAAATCGTCGCTCGTTTAATTCCAATTGCTAATAACGCTTGTATATTCCTGTCATCTTTTATTTCTATATCCTTTCGTCTTGTACTTCCGAAAGCATAAATTCTCGTCTTATTTAAATCTAAATCCTTAAGTTTTTTAAAAAGCATGATGTCTTTTGGATTAGATCCCGGCCACCCGACTTCTAACATCGGAATGTGAAGATCATTAATTAACCTTTCGAGAATTCTAAGCTTATCTTCCACTGAAAAGGAAATGCCCGTTTTTTGAGAACCTTCCCGAAGGGTTGCGTCATATATCCATACTTTATCATTTGACAATTTTTTCCACCATATATTTATCTTATTCTTTAATTATTAATACCAAGAAATTTCAAACCCAGAAAATGAAAAAATGAAAAGGAAAAAGAGTTCAAAATTTCTTTTATGAAATTAAATAATAATAATTCCTATAATAATACTGATAATGAGTATCCGCATCGGAATTAAATTTTTTTTCATAATTAACTTAATAGTAGATATTATTACTTATATTATTTTTTAATTCTATTATTTTATAAGGTTATTTTTAAATTCCCTTCATTGAATTTAAATTTTATTCTCTCAGCCCAACTTTTTAACAGAGACCGAGAGAATATGGATGAAACCCTACACCCTCTATCCCATCAGCCCATCGAGCGTTTGGGACTGCTTTCCGAATGATATTATATCCCGCATTCACATCCGCATTGATGATCATGCCATTTTGGCTCTGGAACAAGCCCCGACTGATGCGCTGCCCTTTATAGCGAGCTTGCTTTTTAATAGGTTCCTTATCAAAAAAACTACA
>JAEOTJ010000193.1 GCA_016839905.1 Promethearchaeota archaeon
CTTCTCCTTTTTCTGAAAAGCCTTAAAGTCGCCAAAAGATATTGTGGTATAATTCCAATATTTATTGTTCTCAAAGGAAGAATATGGACCCACTTTATCCTCAATAACGATACTCAGGTCTTTGACCGAATGTTGGTAATTATTTTTTACTACAATCTTAATATTGGTCCCATTCCAGAAATCGGAGTCTTTGAAATTATCTTCCCCCTCTACTGGGGTGATTGATATATCGATTCCCTTTTTCACTTTTAATGTACCATATACTACATTATAACATAATGGAATTTCTCCAAGATGGGGGATATTGTCAACTCTTACCCAAGGAACCAATCCATGCTCAGAATATTCAATCCTAATTATGACTCTTTCCCAATCATCATCTTCGAGTTTGGGGATGGTTACATTCAGGATCTTTGAGCTCGAAGGAGGAATTGTTGCCTCCCCCTCCACTTCAATCCTATTCTCTTTTTTTTGCCCACTCTGCCCCTTAACGTAATATCTCGTCCAAACACTAAAATATCCATGAAAAACCTTGGTTGAGTTCAGATTAGTTATTCGGAACCTTATTTCGGTATCCTTCTTTGAACCGATGGTTCCAGTAAATTGAAGACTGTCACTCCACCATCCCTCTTCGTTGCATCCTTTCGAAAAAATACCTGATGGGGCGCTAAAAGGTGATAATAAATCGACTGATATTGGATATGTTACCACAATTTGGTGGAGAGTTGCCTCGTAATGAACAAATTGGGTCCAATTTACTAATTGGGCCGTGGTTACGTACGATGTTTCTGTCGAGGGATATTCAACTTTCGGTATAATGGTAAAGTTGAAGGTTTGTATATTTGGAGGTGAAATGTAAATGTCCTCATACGTATCATTCATGCAGAAAAAGTGGGTAGGGCATTTGAAGGATAAGTCTGCATAGAAGGAGGGGCCAACCGGTTCGATAATCAGCATTATGCTCTTTGATGTGTTATTTATGATGAGGACTTCCTTGGTTTCCCAGTAGAATTCGAAGTTGGATCTCCCGTCACCTTTTACCTCTAGAGGGATGGCGGCTAGATGTTGTGATACTAGGATGAATAGAATGATGACTATCCAAATTCTATTTCTCATTCATCAACCTCCTTCCATAACTTTTCAGTCGAGATGTATAATAAAGCTGTAAAAATCAAGATAGAAATTCCTATCAATAACCATATCCAGACATTTGGATATGATCCTATTATAATTTGATTCAAGTCATTTCTGATGTGATAAATTGGCCCTGTATACTCGGGGCCGAATAATGCCAATCCCATTGCGCCATTTATTGAAGCCAGTGTAATTAGAGTTCCAAACATGACCGGAAAATGATTCTTTTTTGAAACGGAAGATATGAGTAGCAATAATAGAACTATCAATATGAAAAGAATAAGATATGGCCCGAAGACAAGAACGAGGGAAATGATAATAATCAGATTCCCTAAGGAGGCTGAGTAGACCCCCATCATCAATAAGAAGATAAATGCGAAAATGAGATATTGTATCAGACAGAATACGAACTTACCTCCCAAGAATTCTTTCTCTGAGATAGGACTCAATTTTATGAGCTCCATCATTCCATTTTCCCTTTCCCTAGAAATCATAGTCGAGGAATAAGATGCGGCCAAAATACTAATCCAAAATAATGGGAACATATAAAGTGGACCGAGAAAAAAAACTATTGACTTATCAGATGGACCCGAGTCCCATAACCAATTTAATACATAGATTATACATAACTGGAAGATTGTCTGCGCCAGTATAATCCCGTGAAATTTATGATTTTCAATGGAGATGCGGAATTCTCGTTTAAATATGTTCTTGAAGTTCATCCTTTGAACAGATATTTGCTCTTTACTAGAGATATTTGATACCGACAATGTCTTCACCTTTTTCTTGGATGAATTCTACCAATTTCTCTTTCTCAAGAGTCCTTTTTGAGGAGAAGCGCACCTTAGGTCCCTTTGTTGTTATTAACTTCAAGCCATCGAATTCTTTGACAAGGGCATCAATAAGGGAATCGTCAATGTTCTTGAGAGTTATATCAATGATAACCGGGCCTTCATCTCCGAAAGCATCTGAGACCGAATCGATAGTAGTTAATTTGCCATTTGTTAAGAAATATATCTCGTCGCAGATTCGTTCCACTTCGTATAGATTGTGAGAGCTTAATATGACGAGCTTGCCTCTCTTCTCCATCGATAAGATGGCATTCTGTATCTTCCTCTGTCCGGATGGATCGAGCCCTGAAGTAGGTTCGTCTAATAAATAGAGATCCGGCTCCAATAAAAAGGTGCGAGCAAGGGCAATCCTCTTCACCATACCCTTCGAATATTTTTTAATCGGTCTAAAAGCATCTTCTTTCATCTTCAATTGCTCGAGTATGCCCTCAACTTTTAATTTATCTTTTCCGTATATCTTTGCAAAGAACCTTAGGAAATCATAACCAGTCACTTTACCCTCAATGGGTAGTCGATCGGGGCAATATCCTATGTAATTGCGGACCTTTCTCAAGTCCTTGCTTGGGGAAATTCCGTTAATCCAGAATTTCCCATTATTCTGTTTTAATAAAGTGGCTAGGATTTTTAATAAAGTGGTTTTTCCAGCCCCGTTTGGTCCAATGATTCCAACAACACGTTCCGATTCTATTTTACAATTAATACCTTTCAATACCTTTTTTTTATTATAATTCTTGTGGAGATTCTGTATTTTTAATAAAGGTGTTGGTGTTTTTTTCATCATTTTCCTATATAACGTTTTGTTGTTATTAATATTTCCTAATCTTAAAACACAAGCATAAAATAGGTTGATAGAGTTTTTTTTAATCAAGTTGGATTGAATTATCCTCAATGCCTTTTCTCATTTCTTTCCGTCCTTTTTCAGTAAAATTTCATAACATTTTTATATTGCCCCATGCGTTTAATATTTAATTCAAAGTTGGCCATGGAAAACATTCATACTTTAATACATTTTCGTATCGATGATAGGTAAACACACTCAAAATATATAATGAGGGTCGCTAATGAATATAAAATTAAAAAAGATAATTATTCTTTTTATTATTATTAATTTCTTATTGTCATTCATTTGGGTGGTACAAAAAAATAACATAGATCGCCCCAAAATGTACCATGTGAAAAAGAATATAATATTAGCTTCTGATAGCGATGATGATGGTAATATTTATTCTATTGTTTGTCGGAAAAATAAAAAAACCATGGCTCCTGATTCTTTTCTTTCTTTAGAAATTGGCCATATTGATAATTTTTATACAGGGCCCCTTATTTGTAAATTATATCTAGTAATAATAAAGAATAATGGACAAAAAAAGGTTTTCAAATTATATGGTCCTCAACAATTTGATTCAATTAACTTTAAAATTATAAATAATAACATGTATCTTACCTGGTCTGAGATTTATGATTATTTTTACTTAAAATACGGTAGAATTGATGACCATTATAAAATTACAAATATTACATTAATTTCGAAATCAATTGTGACTTTTCATCCCTTAACCATTAATGGAATAAATCAAACAAATAAAGTTGTCATAGCTAGTCCAATATGTGTATATGTCATCTCAGATAATGTTATGACAAAAATGAATGAATTTCATGCAAATAAACTCTTAATTGACTTGAATAAAATCTACTTATTAAATCAAATTAATAATCTTACTACGCACATAATTTTATTTCAAGAATTAGATTTAGATTTTAACCTATTATTGGAACGAAAAATTTATTTTCCTTACCCTCTATTATCAAAGAATTATGAATTAATTATTATTGGTGATGATGTTTACCTTTACTTTTTTATTCATTGGAGAATATTATATACTGAACGCAACCCTTTACCTATGACATTTCATTTATTAAATATTAAAGAAGGACAAGATGATATATTTTTATTAAACAATTCAATTATTGAAAAACGAACAGGTGAATTTCCTTCCCATACATGGAATATTCATATTGTTGCTAAAACATATAATAACTTCCTCTTCGTGTATTATGGTTTTCCAACGAGATATCCCGTTGAATTATTAATATTTAATCTTAATAAAGGTTTTAATAATTATGAAAAAATGTATTATAATTATTCGATAGATAATTTTTTCTTAAACAATTCAACACTAACCATTGTTGGATATGAAAATAAATATTATCTTAAGGGGTCTGTGAAAAAAAATATTGAAGTGGAGAGATTACGATTTGAATAAGAAAATTCGACGACGGCATAAAAAAGGAAAAATGAGAAGAGAAAAAAAAATAAATCAGTTAGCATTAACATTGGGTTTATTAATCACTATAACAAATCTAATTTTATTGCAATATTTTTTTCCTATAGTTATTATTCAAACAAATTCAGATAATGCCTCTCAAGAAATCCAAGAATATACAGAAATTATTTTTAGAACAAATAGTGTCAAGGATAATAATAATAACGTTCATGTTCTAATGGCTACTGTTATTCAAAATAATCACGATCTTCCTGATACAAGTTTACGAGGAATACTCTGGTATAGTAATTTCAATATTAGGTATTATATTATAGAAAAAAATTTCATATTGAATCAAACATTATTAAAATTACCCAATAATATAGTAGAA
>JAEOTJ010000194.1 GCA_016839905.1 Promethearchaeota archaeon
ACAATATGAATTGCTCAACATCACCTTACAACCACGCTCATCTAAAGCTTTAAAAACATTAAATAGCTTAATCTGATCTTTTTTTTCGAAATTATCTTTAGTATAACTCGTAAAGTTAGCCGATTCTGATATGGGAACATAGGGAGGGTCAAAATATATAAGATCGCCTTTTTCAGCAAAATTCAAGCATTTTTCAAAAGAATCATTCATAATTTCAACATTTCTCAATGCTTTATAAACAGCTATTAGGTTGTCTTCATCACAAAATTTAGGGTTTTTATATTTTCCAAATGGAACATTAAATTGACCTTTGCTATTAACTCGATATAATCCATTATAGCAACACCGATTCAGGAATATTGTTCTCGATGCTTTTTCTACATTCGACCATTTATTAAATTCTTCAGCATTTCTGTCAATATTCCGAAGATTATAAAAGTATCCCTCCTCATTTACATGTTTCTTGAGTAATTCAATCAATTCTGATACATTATTTTTTATAACTTCATAAGCATTAATTAATTCTTGATTAATATCTATTAATATTGCTTTTTCGGGAAGTAAATAGAAAAATATTGCACCTCCACCTACAAATGGTTCAATATATCGATTAAATTCTTTAGGAAAATATTGATCTATTTGAGAGATTAGTTGTCTCTTTCCTCCTGCCCATTTCAAAAAAGGCCTTGGATTATTTACAATAGTCTTGGTTCTTTTATTTTGAACTCGCTTTAAATCCATACGATTAATATTGTTAGCATCCTTTCCAATAAAATTAATTAAAGATTTTTGAGACGAGTTTCGATCTTGCATCTTTTTTCAATTTTCGATTTTCCTTAATGAAAAGAAAAAATATACTATTAATATATGTAGAGATTCCTTATATTTAGAAAATTTTATTATGTGATAAATATCTTTAATTTTACCTATTATTTAATTTATCAAAAACATATAAATTAAATATATTAAATTTATTTTATTCTAAAGAGATTATTTTTTTTTAAATTGAACTTATATGGCAGGGAATAAGCATAGCGAGGACACGCTTTTATTTTTGGCTCTTACACCTAAATTAACAAAGATCAAGCCAATGCATAAAATGTTGACGGATTTTGCGAATAAGAAACGAATGCTTGATTTTTCAGATAGGTTTAATTTAATAATATTTCAAGATAGTGGTCCTGTGTATTTAAACGATTTTACGCTAACTTTTGATAACATTTTAACCTTTTTAAAGGAACACGAACGTAAAATCGTGAGAGCTAATATTGCAGGAGGTATTTTTGTAGCAATTACTTTTATTATAGAAGTATATAAAAAAATTTCTGATAAATCCTTTCGTCTCATTATTCTCACGGATAAAGGTTCTCTCAGGATCCCTGAGCATTACATTCCCGCTTTAAATGATCTAATCGATAAAGTCAGGGATATGCCCTTATATATAGATATTTTACGATTAGGTATAGATGATTATGAAGAAAATATGAAACTGGAGAAATTAACTAGAAGATGCAATGGAAAAATATACCATGTCAGAATGCCAAGTGAATTACAAGAGACCTTAATGAAATTAGCTGAAAAGAAAGTTATTCGTGGAGAGCGATACTTATCAGGTACAGCTGGAAGAGGCCCCTCGGAAGAGAATCAACTTTTTTATGAGAATCTTGCTGACAAGCCAAAAATTCTAGTATCATTAGAAACATGCTCAATTTGTTTTAAAAAAGATGATAAAACAGTAATTCAATGTCCTAATTGTGATATCATTGCACATATGGCTTGTTGGGCACATTGGGCAAAAACATCTAATATTGGAATGCCGTGGGTATTCCGATGCCATAATTGCTTTAACTTAATTAAAATGGATAAGAGTTTCGTGGAGATCGTCCATTTAGGCAAGGAGCCAGCACCACTTGAAATAGAAAATATAGAAATTGACATCACTACTTATCAACAGAAATTAGAATCTGAATTTACTTCCGAAGTTGTTCAAGTAGAAGACCCACTTCAAATACCTGAGGATTCC
>JAEOTJ010000195.1 GCA_016839905.1 Promethearchaeota archaeon
ATAGTTCTTATTTTATTGATACGTTCAGTTATTTTATCCAGATCCCCTTTCAAATCATCGCTCTTATTTTGATATTCAGCATCAGTAACGGCTCCATTTTGAAAACTATTTTCTAATTCTTTATACCCTTTTTCAAGAGAATATCTCCTTCCCTCAAGAGCAATTAAATCTTGATATAGAGTATCTTTATCAGCAGGTAATGTATCAGTGGAGATCGAATCATCTGCCTCCTCAATCTCTGTTTCGCTATTCATAAAACCAAAAGGTGGGGTGGACATACCTTTACTTGGTTTTTCTCCCTTTTTTTTCTTTTTCCCTTCTTTTTCTTTTTTATTTCCTATTAATACATCTTCTAAGGACTGAGGGGGCTCAGACTCAGGCTCAGGCTCAGTAGGTTTTTTTCCCCTACAGAAAAAAATGTATTAAAAAGACTTTTTTTAGTTGTATCTTCGGGAGGTATCTCACTTTCTTCTACTCTTATAGGAGTGATTTTTGACTTACTTTTAGGAGCAAGTTCTACTTCGGATTCTTTATCAATTTCTTCTTCGATTTCAGGTTCTGCTGCGGGTTTTATCTCGGTCTTAGGCTTTTCAGTAGGAATGGGCTCAAGTTTAAGATCATCTGTAGACTCTGTTACAATTTTAGGTACTAAAGCAGGTTTTACTTCAATTTTAGACTTTTCTAAGGGTATAGATTCAAGTTGAGGTAATTCAGTGAGCTTAGTTTCCGTTTCAGGTTTTTCTAAGGGTATTGATTCAAGTTGAGGTAATTCAGTGAGCTTAGTTTCATTTATAGACTCTTCTAAGGGTATAAATTCAGGTTTATGTAATTCAACGGGCTTAGTTTCCTTTTTAGACTTTTCTACGGGTGTAGACTCAAGTTTAGTTAATTCAACGGGCTTAATTTCCTTTTTAGACTTCTCTGCGGGTGTAGACTCAAGTTTAGGTAATTCTGTGAGTCCAGTTTCCCCTTTAGGCTTTTCTGATGAAATAGGTCTAAGTTTGGGCATTTCAGTAAGTTTAGATTTAATTTCAGCCTTCTCTACATTTGTTGGTTTAATTATTTCACTTTCTATGGATTTCTTTTCTGTGGTTTCTAGCTTTACTTCTAAATTAGGTTGGATTGTTATTTGAGGTAATTTTGATTTTGGTTTTTTTTTATCTGGTATTTTAATTACTGGTATTTTAACTACTGGAGGTATAAGTTTTCTCCCTTTTTTTGGAGGAGGTTTTTTAGCTACTTTTTCACTCTTTTCAATTTGCTTAAGAGCTTTATCTTTATTTTCTAACTCCCTCTTAAGTTCTTCGATCTGACTTTGTAAACCTCCAATCTCTCCTTTAAATTGCTCAGAAACTTTAGAAACAATATCATCTATGTTTACTATAGGCTCAGATTTTTCTTCTTCTTTAATTGGTTCTGCCTTTTTTTCAGACATTATTAAAAGTTTTTTAATTCTTTTTGGAATTTTTGTTTCTAAGAACCAAAGGTCTAAAGGATCCCATTCTTCTAAGTTTTTTAATGTTTCTTCAATAAGGAGATCAATTTTAGCATTTAAATTAACAGATTGAAGCCTATTAAGTATGTCAATTAATTTTTTTTTAGAATCAATCTCATCATCTGGAGTTGGCTCTTTTTCAGTTAATAAAGTATAGATATCTTTTATTCCAAGAATTAATTTTTCTTCACTCATGAGGCATCATTAGGATTAAACAATAATTTAAGCTCTATTAAAATAAAGTAAACATAGTCTTTTATTTTTTTATCTAGTATATATATTTAATTGAAGGTTAAAAAATCTTAAAAGATCTATATAAAATAAAACCTAAGATATTGATTTATTGAAATTAAATGACAATTTTAGATTTATAAAAGATAATATAATTATTGAGAAATTATAATTAATATTAAATATAATGATGATATCAATCTATTCGATTTTCTAATGTGGATTTAATCATTCTTGGATCTCGGGAATGATGAAAGATACCCATAACGATAATGAGATTATCTTTTATAATAGAGCGCATAAGGAAATTTTTGGAGTAGGTAGCGATGATAATTCTTGTACATTTTAGGATATTGAAGTGGATTTTCCTTAATTAAATGTGTACTTGAATAAAAAATTTGAAGAAAATCATCACCAAGACCAGCCAATTTTTCCTCATACCAAGAGTATATTTCTTGAAGATCTCCTTCGACATCAGGATGAAATTTTAAAGAATAATGCATTGTCATTTTTTAATTCTATTCTTCAAATATTCAAGTGATAAAAGATTATCTTTATTGAGAGTATTTAAACGTTTATCTAGTTCTTTCTCATGACTTTTAGGTATTGGGTTATAAATAATTTCAGATCTAATGCTATCCCATAGATTTTCCACGAGTAAAATTTTATCTTCGGTCGATAATTTGGATATGTCAGGAAAATTATCAAGAGACATATTTTAATAAGGTTTTTTAACAATTTATTTTTTTGACTTTAATTTAAGCTCTATTAAAATAAAATAAACATAGTCTTTTATTTTTTTATCAAGTATATATATTTAATTCAAGGTTAAAAAATCTAAAAAGATCTATATAAAATAAAACCTAAGATATTGATTTATTGAAATTAAAGAATAGATATTTAATTAATCATTTCTATTCAAATTACAATGAGAGATAAAAGAAGAATTATCATCAAGAACCCGCTTTTAAGGAATTTTAGGAATAACTTGAGACGCCTCATAATTCATGCTGTATATGAAGAAATCCATTGGTTAAATAGATCTCTAATTGAATATGATCATAATTATCCAAATTTAATTGAATTAGAGATGAGAAAAAGAGATTTATGTCATAGGAAAGTGATTCAATTAGAAAGATCGCTCTCAAGATCTATATGTGAATGTTCGGCATGCACTAAGAGTGGTGGAGACAGGGTATATATTGCTGAGGAAGACATGTGGTTTTGCACCGATTGTGAAAAAAAAGATAACATTTGGACCACCTCAAGAATCTTAAGCTCTCCAAAATTTAATTACGTGAGCTGGTATTACCAACAAAAGGAACGAGCAAGTGAAAAAATTAAAAATTTTCCAGTCAAGGAATAAATTATTATATAAATGTTTTATTTATTTTTTTTCATTATGATTCATTTTTTCCTTCTTTTTTCACATTTAAAAGATAAAATTAATATTTTTTAATTGACTTCTACCTTCAACATAAAAATGGTTTTTTGGTGATAAAAAAATTAGTAATAATATAAAAAGAGCGAGGTATAAGCATAATGAGTACAGGTATTAAATGGGCCATAGTACACATTTACTTGGATCTCCAAGTAAAGTATTTATATTTTCGAGCTACAACAATACCTTAGTTACCGCCACGGATTTAAGTGGAGCCGAGACCTTTGCGAAATGTTCTGGAGGCATGGTAGTTAGAGCCGACCGGGATGAAAGCAACCCATATGCAGCTATATAATTAGCCAATTCGGCTAATTAGTTGAAGCAGTGTGGGTTTCGCGTCAGCGCAGAGCTTAAGGATAAGGGAATTCAAGGAGTTCACATAAAGGTGAGGGCCCCAGGTGGGAATAAATCTCAAACCCCGGGACCTGGAGCGCAAGCATGTATTAGAGCTTTAGCAAGGGCTGGCTTGCAAATCGGAAGAATAGAAGAAGTTACCCCTCGATCTCACGACCATTGCCGCCGCAATTTGATGGAGAGTCTCTCTCATCAAGCGCACGGGAGGCCATCGCGGGAGAAGGGTATAATCTTGCCCCGTTGCACGATAGCGTAGATAGATTTAACGGAATAATGCTTCATGAGATTTAAACCTCATGAATATTTTCTATTATAATTCAAAAAGAGTATTTTAAAAAAGATAATTAGAAGCATTCTATTGCCCGAATTTTCTTAACAATAGAACTCTATTTCTAAAGAATATAGAATGAAGATTTAAATAAGGATTTATAAATCTAGGTTAAATAAAATTATTTTATAACAGGAATTAAATTATTTTATGAGATTAAAAACTAGGTTAGGAAAAAATCTATATAAATGTTAAGAAGCTGGTTAAATAGATTTTTAATCCTATTTTTAAAATAAAGTTTATCAAATAATGGAAGTTAATATAAATGCTTATAATGGTCAATCATTATCAATGAAAAAATGTTGGGAGAATATTAAGAATGAGTGTATTGCATTAGGTTATGAAATTTCTCAAATTCCTTCATATGAGGCAGTTAGAAAGAGAATAATAAATTTTGAACTAAAATAATTAGAATTTTTCAATAAAGTATTTTAAAACAAATTTTCGAATTTAGAAGTATAAGACTAGGGGATTTCCATGTGATTATTAATTCAAGAAGATCTTAATATTAGATTTTAATTTTTTCTGCAATTTATTATAGGTTCTTTTATGCAATAATGCTTCATCAACCAGTTTTAAAAGCCATCGCTTTCTTTCTCTAAGAATTGTTCTATCTCTTTTTTCCTTGATTGATTTATCAGTAATAAAACTTCTTAACATTTTAACATCATTTATTAAAGGTTCAATTTGAAAAAATATCTGTAAAATTATTCTATTACATTCTAAAATTTGAATAGATATTTTGTTAAGCTTATCATAATTATATGATACTGGATTCGAATGACTGTAATTGCTTCTTATTTTATAAGCTTCATTAACGATTTTAGCAATAGATAATGAATTAAATCCAAAAAAACTAAGAATAATGGACGTTCTTTCTTTTAATACACGGCTAATAATTTCTCCTTTATTGGACAAAAGAGATTCTAAACATGAACAAGCATATGTTATTTGATTTGGAATACCATCAATATTTAAAAATGCGCTTCTATAGTGATGTAGAGCAATAGTTAAATAATTAGATTCTTCGTTTCCTATAATATTTCTAGTACTTGCTATTAACTCAACAATAGAAAGGATATCTGTTTTTTTAAATGTGTATATTTTGTTATCAAAAATTTGTATTGGATTTTTCTTTTCAGAAGAAATAGGATTGATAAATGAGTTATTTTGAATCATTAATTTATGATGAAAAACAGAACCTAACTTTAATAATAAAAATGCTGTTGATATAATATTTGCTTCTTTTTTTGCATCATCCTCACTATTAACACTGCTTCTTATTACAAGCACAACCGAAGGAATATTTTTTCGATCTACAAATTCAGAATAGCCTTCTCTTTCTGAATAAAATACAAAATCTGAATCTTTTATTCTCCTAATATGTATCCAATTAGAGATAGATATTTTATTTTCTTCTAACCAAATTCCATTTAAGAACAATTTGATCGTCCATAAGGGTGTTTGCCCGCTTAATTCTTGTAATATATCAACTATTTTAGTTTCAAAGGAGTCAGGATAATCTTCAAGAACTTTTACCGCATGGTAAAATAGTTTATCTAAAACAATATCTTCAACATTATATCTTTCTTTTAATTCTTTTGAGAATTCAAGTAAGTTTGGTATCTTATTTAAATAATTCTGATAGGAAAATCCATGTAAAATCCAAACGGGTCTTTCAACATTCTTCTTATACATAAATAAAAATAAATCTTCAAATAATTCTTTAAAAAAGTATATCTTTCCATTCTTGTATTCAATCTTTGAAAAATCTGGATAATATAAATCAATTTCTTGCTTGGGACTCATTTGATGGTTTTCTAATCTATTGTAGATATGTTTAAGTAAAGTTCGAGTAATTTCGGATAGTCGAATAGCAAGGTTATTCATATCATATTTTGAAGCAATTGTAAGAATATAAATTTGTATAAATTAAAGCTAATTATAAAATTCATTTTAATTGAATTCCATTAGCTTTTTTATTATTATTATTCCAAAAAAGAATAACATTTAGTTCATTTCTATATAAGGATTTTTAATATCATTTTACTTTATTATTATTATGAAATTAATTAGATTTCAAGCCAGTAATGTATATAATCAATTTAATTTCGATATAGAATTTTACCCTAATGTCACAATTCTTTATGGAATTAATGGATGTGGCAAAACTACAGTGTTAAAAATGATTAATTTGATTATAAGCGGTAAGTTTTATGAATTAAAAAAAATAAAGTTTGACGAAGTGATTTTGGATTATAGCCAAAAAGAAAATAATTTCTTTCTAAAAATATATTTTATAGATTCTAGTATAAAAATTGAAACTAATTATGAAGAAATTAAAGAATACATTGATAAAGTAAATTTTAATTTACCTTTAAAAAGTGCAAGACGGATTGAAGCAAATGAAGAATTATTGGAAAAATTTAATCAAGTATTTAATGCGATTTTTATGTCTATTGAACGAAAAGTTCAAAAATCTATTGTTCCTCATTATTTAAGTGATAAAAATTTCCATAGATTCCTAAGACATAATTATGGGGAAGATATTGAATCATTTAGTGAACCTGAAATAATTCGCTTATATGAAATATATAGAATTGAATATCAATCATATTATGAGAGAAAGAGATTTAGAAAAGAACCATTATTGGAATATAATCCAATTGACGGAGTTATAAATCTAATTACAGCAAAGTTTAAAGATTATCTGAAGTATTGCTCAAAATTGGATAAGCAATATCAAGAAGAGTCTTATAAAAAAATGATGAGCTTAAAAAAGATTGATGAAATAAAGCGAAAATTATTGGAATTTGACAAGGAATCAATGATAAAAGCAAAAGACCGTATTTTTGCGCAACCCACCTATTTTATAGATGAATTCGAAATTCCAGAAGAGGAAGATTTCCAAAAACTAATAAATAATTTCGAGATTCAAAAGAGAAAAGTTAATGAGGGGGGAGAATTAAGTGGAGATTATTTATTAACTCTAATTCAATTTATTAAACTAGATGAATCAGCAATACTACTAGAAAATAATAACACTAAAAAGGATGATAAATATGTCCCATTTAAATTATTAATAGACAATCTTAATGATTTTTTTTCTGACACTAAAAAAAGAACACTTTTAGAGGATGAAAAAATAAAATTTGAACTTAGGAATAAAGAGAAAATAGATCCCCATAATTTATCTTCTGGGGAGAAACAGATTCTCATTTTTTTTACTTACTTAATTTTTAATGAACATGATAATCTTGAACCAGTAATCTTATATGATGAACCAGATTTATCATTACATCTTGAATGGCAAGAAAAGTTTATAGATTCTGTTCTAGAAGTAAATCCAACGATACAAATAATATTAGCAACTCATTCTCCTGGAATTGGTAGTGAAAGGTTTGATGCTAATTCTATCTCTCTGGAGAATTCATTTATCGAGGATTAAGATGTCTGGTATAAGATATACCCTTGAACAATTTGCACGTTATCTAATTAGAACTTCTCATAAAGATGGGTTTTTTTTTTTAATTGAAGATAAAAAAATGGATGGAATTTATGAAAGATTATTTCAAACTTTATTCCCTAAAAACAGAATAAAGATAATGAACTCTACTAAAATCAATAGATTATTAAGTGGATTAGATGAGGGTGGTAAGACAGTATTAGAAGCTTTACATTATAAATTAATTGGATTACCTCATAAAATATTTAGTAGATTGAATTATAAAATCATTTTAGATGGTAATTTTCAACTGTATTTTAAAAAACCAAAACCAATAGAAGATATTCATGTGAAATATTTAAAGAAGTATTGTATAGAAAACTATTTAATTGACAATGAGTCTATTATAAAAACAGTACAATCATACTATCCTGAGAAGACTTACGATGAGCTATCAAGCGATTTAGATTTAAATAAATGGATAAATGAAATCCCTTATATTTTTGGTCAATTATTTAGTTATATTGCATTTAATTATGATTACACCTTGAGACATAATAAATGTTTAGTGTCAAGATCAGAACTTTCTGTTAAAACTATTCCTTATTTTTTTAAGTCAACTTATCAGATTGATCCCCTTAAATGTAAAGAATATTATAAAATTCTTAAAAAAAAATATCTTAAGTATAATCCATTAGGAAATAAAAAAGATATTCAGGATTTTTCTGCGTCTTACATAGAGAAAATAGAAAAAAAGTCAGTTAAGTATATTAATGGAAAATATTTAGTCCATTCACTTCATAAATATCTAAAAGATGAAAGAAATGTTAGAGAAATTCCAAATAGTAAGAAAACTTTTATGAATCTTCTTTTTTCAACAATGATTGATAATCGTTCAAATCAATTATTTGATTTTATTCAGAAAGATTAATGTTGTTTCTAGGAACTTTTAATCCTCTATTATAAAAGATGATTTCTAGATTTTTGGATATTTAATGCTCCATTCATTTTTATAATTAAATTTTCAGAGTCCCTTCAATCAATCCTATTCTTTTACCATTTCATAAAATTCATTTAGATATTCTTTATATCTTCTATTTAATAACCAAAAGAATTGATTTTTTTCCATAATTAGTAATTTGACATAGAAAACGATTTGATTCATTATTTTAACACCTTAAATAATAATTTCTTTAATAATGTCGTAATAGAGAGACTACTAAATTTAAGTCAACATTCTCGTCATATGCTGTTAAGACCTCAGTGAGCTTTGCTACGGTGAAATCATTCTTATTTAATAAATTAAATATTTGTTAACTTTTTATTTATTCCAAATTATTTTTAAAAGATTTTATCATTCCAAAACTTTTCTAAACATATACCAAAGTTTACCTAAAAAACTCAAAAAAATTCATAGATAACATTTAAAAAAGAATGCAAAAAAAAAGGTTGTTTGAGGTATTAAAAAGTTGTTTTTATGACACTCAAAAGTTTTTTTACCAGAAGGTGTAAGTTTAAGCTTCACTCTTAGTTTCCGGTTGTTTTTTTTTCATAGCAATGGGACTA
>JAEOTJ010000196.1 GCA_016839905.1 Promethearchaeota archaeon
GTTAATAATTATTTAGAAATTTCTTTAAGTGATGGTTTTTGTTTGATAAGGAATATTTGGAAAAAGTAAAGGAAGTTAAGAATAAGTGGGAAAACCAATTTAAAAACATAAAAGAACGTGATATTAAATTTGTTTCTGATGCGGGAATTCCTATCAAAAGATTATATACTCCATTGGATGTAAAAAAAGATTATTTAACTGGGATAGGATTTCCAGGAATCCCACCTTATACAAGAGGAGTATATCCCACAATGTATAGAGGACGTTTATGGACAATGCGTTTATTCTCAGGTTATGGAACTCCAGAAAACACTAATCTAAGATGGAAGTTCTTATATGAGCAAGGAGAAACAGGATTTAGCGCTGCTGTTGATGGGCTCACATTTAATGGTATCGATCCTACAAATAATGATGGCGCTCCTGAAGTTGGGACGTCTGGAGTGCCTTTATATTGTATTGATAGTATGTTCGCGCTCACGGAAGGAATACCCATTGATAAAATAAGTGTAGCTATTATTGTAGAACCTTTCTCTGTGGCTCCGGTTTTATCAATGTATTTTAACATGGCAAAAATGAGAGGGCTTGATTTAACGCAACTAATGGGTACGACCCAAAATGATATTTTAACAATGACAGTAGGATATATTCCATATAAAAATGTTGCTCCTAACCATCTCCTTCGCTTAGCGTGTGATTTTATAGAATGGACAACAGCAATGAAAAACGTTCCTAGATTTCATCCTATCAATTTCACGGGATATAATTATCGTGAGGGTGGAATATCTAGCATACAAGAACTTGGTTTTGTTTTTGCTAGCGCTTGCTCGCATATAGATCAATTAATTGAAAGGGGATGGAAAATAGATGACTTTGTTAATAGGCTAGCATTTCATCTTGCAGCACATAAAGATTTTTTTGAAGAAATTGCAAAATTCAGGGCTGCAAGAAGGATTTGGGCTACATTAATGAAGGATAGATACGGGGTGACTGATCCAAGAAGCATGGAATTTAGATTTCATGTTCAAACTGCAGGAAGCAGTCTTACAGCTCAAACACCTATGGTAAATATCGTGAGAACGGGTATTCAAGCATTAAGTGCTAATCTTGGAGGTTGTCAATCTCTTCACACGAATTCTTATGATGAAGCAATTTGTTTACCCTCAGAGGAAGCATGTTTGGTGGCTTTAAGAAGTCAGCAAGTGATTTCAGACGAAACTAGAATTACTAATACAATTGATCCACTAGCAGGGTCATATTACCTTGAGTGGCTCACAACGGAGGTTGAAGAGAGGGTTTGGGAATATATTAGCAAAATTGAAAAGATAGGCTCAATAGATAAGGCTCTATCTTCTGGTTTCCTATACAAGGAGATGCGCGATGCATTTTTACGAAGACGGAAAAGGATTGAAACTGGTGAGGAAATAGTGCTAGGAATAAATAAATATCCTGTACCTTATGATGAAACCTGTGATGTATTTAGACCCACCGAAAAAGCAATGGAGATTGAACAAGAGCGGATAAAAAAATTGATAGCTCGAAGAGATAATAAAAAAATAGAGACCATTCTTGATAAAATGCGCAATATTTGTGAGAAAGAAGAAAATGTATTGCCCATTGTGATGGAATTAACGAGACTAGGTGCAACGGTAGGTGAAATCTGCGACATATACAGAGAAATATGGGGTATTTGGGAACCCCCGCTCGCAATTTAATCTGTGAGGTTAAAGATACATTTAAATTAAATTTTTTACATAAATATTTTTATTATATCAGAATAGATGAAATAGTTATTAGTAAAGTAAGAAAAATAAACTCAAATTATATGGTGTAGTTAATGTCAAAAAGAAAAATACGAGTTTTAATGTCTAAACCGGGAATTGATGGTCATTGGAGAGGGGGTATCGTAGTTTCACGAGCTCTGCGTGATGCAGGCATGGAAATAATATTTGGTGGTTTTCAAAACATCAGTCAAATTGTAGAATCAGCTATTCATGAAGATGTTGATGTAATAGGTTTAAGCATTCATTCTGGAGCCCATATTGCGTATTCGCAACAATTAATTGGCCTATTAAAAGAAAAAGGTGTATTAGGCGACTTTTTAATTTTAGTGGGGGGTGTTATTCCTGCAAAAGATTTTCCAACTTTGAAAAATATGGGTGTGGCTAATGTATACGGACCAGGAACTTTTGTTGGAGATATTATTGAGTTTATACATGAGAAACTCCAAAAATAATACTTTTTAATGGTTATCCTCTTGATGAAAAAATATAATATTGATAATTTAATTCAAAGATTTAAGAAAAAAGATAAAATTTCTTTAGCAAGACTCATTACTCTCGTAGAAAATCATCCAGAAGTAACTAAGGAAATCTTTAAACATTTTAATAATTTAGAGCATGACTCATATATTATTGGTATAACTGGAGCTCCCGGAGTTGGTAAATCAACTCTAACTAAGGCTATTTCAAAAATTTTATTAGAAGAGGGAAAATCAATCGGAGTCATATCAATAGATCCAACATCTCCTTTTAGTGGAGGAGCATTTTTAGGGGATAGAGTACGAATGACTGAAGTTTCATTACACCCAAACATGTTTATAAGAAGCCTGGCATCTAGAGGCTACAGAGGGGGAATCTCAAGGGCGGTTTTAGATATAAGCTTATTATATGAAGCATTTGGCATGGATCTTATTCTGATTGAGACTGTAGGTGTAGGGCAATCTGAATTTGAGATATATAATTTAGCATACACTACTATAGTCGTTTTGAATCCATTCTCAGGAGATGCAATTCAAATTCAGAAGGCCGGAATAATCGAAATAGGCGATATCTATGTTGTGAATAAGAAAGATTTAGGAGGTAATGATATAGCTGTACAAATCGATATGATGCTTGATGATACATCAATTACTCAAAAAGGTTGGAGACCTCCAGTAACATTAACCGAAGCTCTATCGGGTGAAGGAGTTGATGAATTAATACAATATATAAAGGATCATGAAGAGCACCTTGAATTATCTGGTTTATTTAAAGAAAGGAAGAAAAATCGATTCGCTTACAAGATTAAGGAGTTATTGTATTACAGGATCCAAAAATTATTAGAAAGCCTAATCACTGAAGATGAGATAAATAATGTTTCATCAATGGTAGTTAACGAAGGTAAATTCAAGATTTACGATACTATTCATAAAATATTTAGTGATATAAAATTCGAGCGAAAAAAAAAGGAATAAAGAGATTTTTTTAATTCATTCTTCTAATATCTTCTTTTTTTGGAAGTATTCTTCTTCAGAAATCTTTCCCTCAACAAACTGAAGTTTTAAAAGTTTTAGAGGATCTTTAGGTTTTTTCTCTTTCTCTTCTTTAGGTTTTTTTTCTTTAGGAGGTTTTTTTGATTTTTCAATTGCTTTAATAAGCACTTTTCTGAAAACCTCAGCAGCATCAGACCAATAATAGAATTGAGAAGCTAGCATAAGTTTTTTTGCCATGGCTTGCTCCGTTTCAAGCACACCTTTAAGATATGCTTCGAATTGAGAGCCTATTACTAAGCGAATTGTAAATTTATAGGACGCGTTGACAAGACCAATCATCTGATATGTTGAGCCAAGGTCAGTTTTCGGTCCAACTTCAGTAATCGTCAGGGCTGAACCAAGAGTATCAGATTTGAATTTCTTACCATTTAACTTTCTATCAATATATTCAAAAAGTTCATTAGGTTTTTTAGGTATCTCTGGACTTTCATATACTCTCTTATCTTCAGATTCAAATATTTTTATTTTTCCCATATTATTTCACTTTTTTATAAGTACCTAATTATAATTCATTTTTTTAAATCTTTCTATTATCAATAGAAATTTGAAGTAAAATGAAACACAATTAGATTTGGATTATTTTTTAAAGGGCTAATTCTTATTTTATTTTAATTTTCAAGATTTGAAAGTAAGATACTTAAAAGTCTCAACTTGTTAATATAATCAACCAATCTTGAAAAATAATTAATCTAACAAGAGAAGAACTTTAAGATGGACGAAGAGAAAAGCATCTGCCTCCCAATAATTTTTCACATGCACCAACCAGTAGACAACCATGGGTTCGTAATTGAAGACTGCTTTCAGAAATCGTACGGCCCCTTAATTGATAATATTTTCAATTTTCCTGAAGTTAAAGTAACTCTTCATTTTTCTGGTAATTTATTGGAGTGGTTTGTTAAAAATAAACCTGAACTCATCGAAAAAGTCAAAAAAATGGCGAAGAGAGGTCAGATTGAAATCATAGGAGGTGGTTACTATGAGCCTATTTTTGCCATCATCCCTTACCGAGATAAAATAGCTCAAATGAAAAAACTCTCGGATTTCATTAAAAAAGAATTCGGATTGGATGTTCAAGGTGCTTGGCTTTCAGAAAGAGTGTGGGAGCCCAATTATCCCTCTTTCTTGAATGAAGCGAATTTAAAATATATCATAGTTGATGACAATCATTTTAGATCTTGTGGTCTTACTCAAGAAGACACGCTGTATTCGTACATAACCGAAGACGAAGGAACCACGTTAAGAATTTTTCCAATTAACGAGGAGATTAGATATCTTACTCCTTGGAAGCCAACTTACATGACAGTTGATTATTTAAGAGAAAGGGCTGATGAAAAGGGAGACAGAATTGCACTTTTTATCTCAGATGCGGAAAAAATGGGAGTATGGGGGACCACTCATCAGATCTGTTATGTAGATGGATTTGGCCATATAAAAGGAGATAATAAACGGCCCTTTATACCCTCATTGTTCCAGCAAATCATGGATAATGATTGGATTAAATCATTGACACTCTCTGAATATCTTGAAAAATATCCTGCCAGAAGTCTTGTCTATTTACCCACCGCTAGTTATGATAAGATGGAAGAATGGGTGTTACCTACACATATTAGGGTTAAATTCGGAAAAATTAGAAAGGCATTAAAAGATGATAAAGAAAAGCAATATACTTACCAATTTCTTAGAGGGGGTTTTTGGCGTTATTTTCTTGTTAAATATCCTGAATCGAATAATATGCATAAAAAAATGCTGCATGTAAGGGAAAATTTAATAAAAATTGAGAAAACTCTAGAAAAATCGGAGGATGACGCTTTAATTAAAGTTATTACACCAGAAATAGAGGAAGCTTGGGAGGAAATATATAAAGCACAATGCAATGATTGTTATTGGCACGGAATGTTTGGAGGAGTATATTTACAATTCTTAAGGTTTTCTGTTTATACACATTTGATAAACGCAGAAAAAAAAATTGATGAGATGAATCGTATAATTTATTCAATTGAAACACCCTCCATTTCCATAACTCCTATTGATTTTAATAAAGACAGTAAAATGGATGTTCTGATTGAATCTGATGTTTTAAATGCATATATTAATCCTTCAGAAGGAGGAACGATTTTCGAGTTAGATTACAAGCCTAAATCCTATAATTTATTAAATACAATGACACGATGGCACGAGGCATATCATGATAAGGAAAAATTTAAGGACGAAGAAGTTATGACCGATAGATATAGAAGAAGTATTCTTCGTTTGAGATTCTTCCACGATGATGTTAATCCTAAGCAATTAGAATCAGATGATTATTACGAATTTGGTGATTTTATTAATGGCGAGTTTAAAATAACTAAAAATCAAAAATTTAAGACCACTGCGACCGTTGAAATGGAAAAAGATGGTTCCATAAAGGATCCTGATTCCGATGACAGAATACCCTGTTCAATAAATAAAAAAATAATGGTTGAAGAAAATAATATTTTAATATCAATTAATGGAAAATTTAATGCCAATAATGATGATGCGTTAGAGAGAATCCTTGAAAACATATATGTAGCTATAGATATTCCTTTTTTCTTTAATGGAGACCCAAATAAATTTAAATGGGAAAATAGCCAAGTGGTTTTAAAAAACGAAAAAGAAAAGGAATTACTTGAGACATTTCAATATATAGGCTCTGATTTTAAAGCCCATGATGAAACATATGATCTCACTCTTGAAATGATGCTCTCGAGTACTTCTGAGGAAATTAAAATTTACAAGTTTCCAATCATTGCATTTTGTTTTACGGATGAGGGATATAAAATGATTTATCAAGGAATCAATATCACTCCAAGATTTAAACTAGACGAATCCTTTGAGATTGAATTGCAATTAAAAATTAAATAGAAAAATTTATATTCTTTGTTTTTACAGTCTTTACATTAATGTAAATGGTTATAAATTTTTGTCGGATTACCTAAACTTTAAATAAATTAATATCGTATTCTATCTTAATTAAAAATTTCTTGATAAGGTGGATTAATATTCCTAATTACTCGACCACAAATAGAAAAGACGGTTGGAACCCCTATAATAGACGCATCAAAGATAAAATACAAAACAATGAAACTGTCCGATATTTACGCCAGTACGTACTAGATAAAAGAAATAAATATGATTCCGAAAATTAATTCATATTGAATAATTGAAATATCATTTTAATTATAAAAGTCCTTTTTTTAACTCTCAAAACATCTAATTGAATATCTATTTTTTATTTTTATCACATTGATATTACTTCATTTTTTATTTAATGCTAGTTAATAAATCCTTTAGGATTAAATTAGGTGGAGAATATTGAGAGAAAAAATTCATTCAGAAAATCCATTTTGTTGGAACGGTCGCGATGACGCCTTACAGAATTGTATCGAAAGAAATACATTCATAAAAAAAGTAAGGAGGCATTTATCAAAAAAAAAATTTGAAAAAATATGTAATATTTAATCGTGTAATAACCTCTTTTTCAAGTAATGAATGAATTTAAAATTAATGACCTGTTGAAATTAAAGCTAGAAACTGGTAAGACCATAATTTATATTAAGGATAAAAGAGTCATTCAATGCAAGTACTTACTAATAAATGACCCGGTTAATTTTTCTGATGAGTCTTTGAGTCAACCTGAAAAAAATCCCCAAAATATAACGCTTGATGAACAGGTAGAGAGATTAGATCGTTCTTTAGAACTTGATACGGAAAATGAATATGAAATCCCTCCAGAAGCAGAGTTCTGGGCTCATTCATCAAACTTACAAGCATGGTATGAAAATAATTACGATACTGAGATCCTTCATTCAAATTTAGCATTCCCCCTTCTTAGGAAATTATCTAAAGCAGGAGATAAAGTGGCTAAAGAAATATTCAATAAGGAGATTAAAAAGAGATTCCGTAGAGGGAACCTAAATGTAATGACATTCTTAGTAAAAGAGGGATACTTGGAACATTTAGATATTGAAGATCATGATAAATTATATCAAGAATTAGATTTTGAAATCCTTAAGGAATTACAAAAGCATTTAAAAAAATCCAGTAAAGAAAAAGAGGGATTTCTTATTTAATTCTATTCAAAAAAGAAGATATATTAGTCTTAAATTTTATTAGAATAATATAATTTAAAATATAAGATGATGATAAATATATGGTCGATCAAGAATTAGTAAATCAAATCAAATCCAAATTAACTGATGCCGGAAAGGCCACGGTTGAAGATAATCTTAAACTATTTGAAGTTTATAAACAATTATCCTTAGAAAGCAAGGAATTAAATGCTGAATTTGAAGATATGGCAATGCTCGATATGGACTTTACTGGTCAAATTATTATTTCTGATGAGAATAAGAAATATTGGCTTGAATATAAAGGAGGAAAAGTCGATTATGGAGAAGGTGATAAGGAGAATCCGTCCTTGACTTTTACAACGACCATTGGAACTTTTACAGGAATCCTTTTTGGAAAAATTGAGATTTCAAGCGCTCACGAAGCGGGTGATGTTTCATTTGATGGTGGGAGTGAAGCCCTCATGGACTTTCAAGCAATCACTTCCGTTATAAATGAATTTATGCAAAGTATATAAAATATTTTTATTTTAAAGTCAAATTCATTATAAACTAATAAAGAAGCTCTCTGATAAATATTTAAATATCTATCCTATCTTATTTAAAATAACATATAGATGTTTATTTTATTTTGATGAGTAAACATTTCTCAAAAATTCTAAAAAAGAATGAGTACATACTTAAAAATGATGGATAATAAAGAAAAAATTCTAAAAATTCTAAAAAATTTTAAACCTGAATTAAAGAATAGATTTAAGGTAAAAAATTTAGGACTTTTTGGGTCTTATGTAAATGAAAAACAAACAGAAACGAGCGATATAGACATTCTTGTAGAATTTGATGTGGATGCCGATCTTTTTCATTATGTCGGTGTATGCCTCTTTCTTGAAGAGAAGCTTAATAAAAAAGTTGATGTGGTATCATTATCCGCATTACGGGAAGAACTAAAAGGCATTATCTTGAATGAGGTAAGTTATGCTTGAAGGATATTAAGTTATACTTAAAAGATATCTCTAAATCAATAAAAAGCATTGAATTCTTTATCAAAGGGATTACTTACGAACAATTTATGGAAGATGACAAAACATCTAGCGCAGTTATCAGAAAGTTTGAAATCATAGGAGAAGCTGCTAAACATATCCCTAAGGAAATTAGGGAAAAATATCCACAAATTCCTTGGAAAGAAATGGCAGGAATGAGGGATAAATTAATTCACTCTTATTCTAATATTGATTATAAATTAGTATGGACAACTATTAAACAAAGATTACCAAAAGTTAAATCCCTACTTAAGAAAATAACATAGATTTTTAAAGAAAAAAATTAGAAAAAATTTGTTTATAGTTTTATTAACCTCTTTTTTCGAGGTTTGATATTCTTTCTGCGAGTCCATCTATTTTTCTTATTATATCACTTAATTTCTCATCCAACATAAGGCGGAATCGTTCATATATATCGATAATACCTAATCTCCGCTCTTCTTTTTCCATTAAGTTAATTTCTCGCTTAAAATTCTCTATGTATTTGTATACATCCTCACAAAACGCATCGAAGTTATCAACATCATATTCTAATCCTAATTCCCGAGAAAGGTTTATTTCCGCTAAATCTGGCCAATCTATGTCTTTACCTTTTAGGGGAATGACCGGAATAGAGAATTTATCCGCGAGCTGGAGTTCATTAGCACAATCTACGGAATTAAAAACTGATTTATTAGTCCCAATAAACAGTATCAACTGGCTTTTTTGCACAGCATTTAACATCCACTCATCAATATTACCAGCAAGATCAGACTCACAAAAAAATACTTGGGATATTTCCTTTTGTTTTTCCAAGTAATTTACAAGCTCTTCAATGCGGTAAGGCTCAAAATCGATAATTGCATGAGAAATGAATACTATAATCGTAGCTTTCACTCTAAGGTATTCTCTAATTAAATCTGGAACTTTCTGCGAGACAACCAGTTCTTCAGGAGTAAGAGGATTGTTGGATAAATCTAGATCGGTAAGCTCTTTGAGTGCCCATAACTGTGTAGGAATTTCAGTAAATTGGTTATTGCTAAGATTTAGATTATTAATCGACGTTAAATTAACAAAAGACTCTGGTAATGTAGTTAATCCATTACTAGATAAATCGAGAATCTCTAATTCCTTTAATTCTCCAAAAGACTCGGGTAACTTTTCTATTCGATTACGCGAAATGATCAAGGATTTTAGATTATTAAAAATTCCAAAATTTTCTGGTAAGGAATTTATGCCATATCCAATGAATTTCCACTCCGTGACTTTACCATCCTCTACTTTTATAGCTAATCTAGAAATCCTACGCTTTTTCTTTTCATCTTCAATGGTATCCTTTTCAATTTCACGAATGATCTCAATCTTTTCTTTAGGGAGATTATGCGTTGCTTGAAACTGAAGTATATTTGGTGCGAGTATAATACCTCCTCTTTTAACTACACTATTTAATACATTGAGACTTACATCGTTCCATTCAAGATCATTAAAAACTACATCTAAAAATTTTAGATTTTCTAAATTTCCTAACCATTCTGGTAAAAATGTTAAATTATTTTTTTGCATGTTAAGATGAGATAAGTTGTTAAGTTCCTTCATCCATTCGGGGATAGAGGCAAAATCATTATTTTCTAGATTAAGACGGCTCAGATTCTTAAGCTCTCCCATCCATTCCGGTAATGATTTTAAATGGTTGGTCGATATGTTTAATGATTCTAAATCTTTGAAATTTCTAATAAAATCTGGAACTATGTCAATCTCTTTATATTTAAGGCTTAAACCTTTTAGAGATTTAAGATTGCTCACAGAGTCATAAACTTTATGTAGATCTTTCTCGGATAAATCTAAATAATAGAAATTAATACCTATATATATTACATTATCTCCATCAAGAAAATAAAGGAATTCCGCATTATCTAAATTCTGTTTATAAAAATCGTTGTGAACTTTTTTTAATTCCTTTCCTGTAAGTTTTGAGATTTCTTTAATTGCTTTTAGATCCTCACTCATTATTTCCACTTTTCTTTTAGTATTATTTAAAATAATTGAATTTAAAATAGTATATTATTAATTTACACTTGGAATTTATATAATTTAAAAAAAAAAGATTAATAACCTTTATTCTCAAGATCTGCAATTCTTACTGATAGATTCTTTATATTTTCTGCAAGTCCATCTATTTTTCTTACTACTTCACTTAATTTCTCATCCAACATTAGTCGAAATCGTTCATAGATGTCCATTATGCCTTTCTGCCGCGCCTCCTTATCCATCAAATCAATTTCTCGCTTGAAATTCTCAATATATTTGTATACATCGGAACAAAATTCCTCAAAGTTATCAGTATCATATTCTAATCCTAGTTCTCGAGAGAGATTTTTCTCTGCCAAATCCGGCCAATCTACATCCTTACCTTTTAGGGGAATAACGGGGATTGAAAATTTATCAGCAAGCTGTAATTCATTTGCACAATCTACTGAATGAAAAACAGATTTATTTGTCCCAATAAATAATATTAATTGACATTTTTGCACCGCGTCTAACATCCATTCATCAATATTTCCCGCAAGATCTTCTTCGCAAAAAAATACCTGAGATATTTCTTTTTGTTTTTCCAAATATTCCACAAGAGCTCCTATGCGATAGGGTTCGAAATCGATAACTGCGTGAGAAATAAAAACTCTAATCGTTGCCTTCTTTTTTAAATACTTTAAGATGAGATCAGGAACTTTCGTTATAATGTTTTTTTCTTCATCACTAAAAGGATTGTTATCTAAATTTAATTCGGTTAACTCTGTGAGACTCCATAATTGAGTGGGTATCTCAGTAAATTTATTACCACTTAAATTCAGTTTTGTAATTGAAGTTAAATTGACAAAAGATTCAGGTAGTGATGTTAATTTATTGTTGGATAAATCAAGTTCTTTCAGTTTATTTAATTCTCCAATGGATTCAGGTAATGAAACTAATGGTGATTTAGTTATAGTCATTTTTTGTAGATTTTTAAATACTCCGAAATTTTCTGGTAAAGATTCTAATTTATAATAATCACCAAGAATAGTGCATTCAATTAATTGTCCTTCTTTAAATTTATATATTCTTTCAGGGGGATTTAAATTGAACCAACCTCTAACATCTTTATTCAATACATAATATTTTTGTTTTTCAATTTCGTTGATTATCTTTAAATTCTCTAGAGGAATATTTACATGGAAAGAAAGTTCAATTGTAGAAGGGACTTTTGCTCTCCCCCTATTTTCTACTCTATCAAACAAAACCTTCAATATGTTTATATTTTCTTGATTTATTTCAATGGGATTAGCAATTACATTAAAATGTTTTAATTCTTTTAAGTTAAGTAACCAGTCAGGTATAATTGTTATGTCATTACCACCTAAGTCCAACATCTCAAGGCTATTGAATTCTCTAAGCCATTCAGGGACTTTAGTAAAATATTGATTTCTTAATGTTAATCTTTTAATTTTTTTTAGGTTCTTAAACCATTCAAGGTGTAATTTTTCATCAGTTCTCCATATGGTGAATATTTCTAAATTTTCCAACTTATTAACTTGTTCTCCCAAAAGCCCTAATTTAACCTCATCTAAGGTGAGGTCCTTAAAATCAAAACAAAGCATTTTTATTGAACCATCTTCTCTATTAAAATTAAATATATTGGAACTGTGTGAAGTGGAGGGGGAGTCACTAAGAGGAGCGGTGGGATCATCCATACTAACCAGGTTTAAAGTTTTCCCGTAGATTTCTTCTATCTGTTTCAATATTCTCCTATCTTCTTTCTTTATTCCTTTTACATCACTCATTTGCTTTTTCACATTTTTTTTTTTTTATTTCTAATTCATAAATATACAAATATGAAACATTGAGTTTTAAATATTTCACTTTAAACTCTTATTTATTATCATAACAAAATTTAACAATGATTTACAACATATTTATACAAATAAATTGATATATTTGGAGAAAAAAATATAATGACAATTGAATTAACTGGAAGAGAGAGCATTAAAGATGTTCTAATAAAATTGAAAAATAAAGTTGCCACTGTTACCCTTAATTGCGGTAATACTTATAAAGGCATTGTGGCATCTGTTGAACCTGAATGTACTATAATAAAAGAATTAACTGGAAAAGAATTTTTTAATGTAGTAATTCAAACAAGCACGATTATTGCTGTAGAATATCGGGCTCGTGAAGCATGAGTCATAAACTCCTGTATATTTCTAAATCTTTATCATTTTTATTATTTTTTATTATTGTATTTTCGATATCCAATTATATAAATTATATCATTTACATAGTTTTTTTAAAATAATTTATTTTTTTTCTGTTGAGTAATTAAAATGCTTTTAAGCACTGAGCATCTACAAACCATTTTAATAAAAAAAATAGAAGAAATCAATGCCTGGTTTGGTGCTAAATTTAAGTACTTAAAAGAAAATAATATTCCTTTACCAATTTATTCTTCCTTTGATTTGAGAGATAGTGGATATAAGGCTTCTATTGTAGATTCAAACATATTTCCTTCCGGCTTTAATAATCTTGACTTAAAATCACGAAAATATGCTTCAAATCTTTTTTTAAAACATCTCTCTTTAATCTCATCCACAAAAGATATTCTCATTATTCCAGAAAACCATACAAGAAATTTACATTATTTCAATAATCTCAATGTTCTTTATCAGATTTTAAATGCTGCCGGTTTTAAAACTATATTTGGATATATTGAAAATAGTAAAAATGATACTAAAATAATGATTGATGATAATGCAAATCGTTTAAAAATTGAAAAGATTTTTCGTAATGGGAATAAAATTAATACTAAAACATTTAAAGATGGTATAATTCTGCTTAATAATGACCTTTCTTTAAAACAACCAGAGATATTAGAAAATATCAATCAACAAATTTTCCCATCTACTTTATTAGGGTGGTATAATCGAAAAAAAAGTACTCATTTTCAATTTTTTAATGATTTGGTGGAAGAATTTGCTTTAGATTTTTCTATTGAACCTTGGCTTCTAAGGACAATATTTACTCATGAAGACAATATTGATTTCAAGGAGAAAAAAACTATAATATGTCTCTCTGAGAGAGTGGATATATTGATTCAAAAGATTACAAAGAAATATAAAAAACATAAAATTGATAAAAAACCTTTTGTCTTTATTAAAGATAATTCGGGTACTTATGGTTTAGGTATAATTAAAGTTTCTTCTGGAAAAGAAGTGTTATCCCTCAATTCTAAAAATAGAAAGAAAATGATTTTTGGCAAGCAGCGGAAACGTATTAAAAGCGTGTTGATTCAAGAAGGTATTTACACCCATTATTTTATAGATAATTATCCTGCTGAGCCAGTCTTATACAACGTTGATGAAGAAGTTATTGGTGGATTCATGAGATTCAATACAAGAAAGGATGAAAGTACAAACCTTAATACAAAAGGCATGAATTTTGACAAATTACAAAAAAATCCATTAACAGAACCCATAATAAAAAAGAACGGTACACTTTCTTTATATGAAATACTTGCTAAAATTGCTACTTTAGCTATAGCTCGAGAGTATAAACATTATCTGAATGTCAAGTGATTATTATGAAATGGTTGTTTATTATTGATCCGATTGAAGATTTGAACTATGAAACAGATTCAACTTACGCAATAATGAAAGAAGCTTTTCGTCAAGGGATTGAGGTTTTTTTTTGCCGAGTTCAAGACCTTTTTCACGATAATGAAGTAAAAAGCATATCTAAATCATTTTCTCTTATATCGGAAGGTTATAAATTAGGTCCTAATATGCTCTCAAATTTGGATTCTTACGATATAATTTTCATAAGAAAAGATCCCCCATATGATATGGCCTTCCATCATTCCACGCAATTACTTTCTCTTACAAAAACAAGGGTTGTTAATTCTCCTAAAGCGCTAAGAGATTTCAATGAAAAATTAATAATACTTCCGTTTGAAAAATTCATTCCTGAAACATTAGTTACTTCTAATGAAGCTCGAATAAAATCTTTTTTAAAAATCCAACCAAATGGTTTTATTCTCAAATCTTTAGCTTCTTATCAAGGGCGTTCTGTTGAATGGATTAAAGAAGAAAATGAAAACTCTGAAAAAATAATAAGGAAGTTTTCGAACAACTTTACAACACCTATAATGATTCAAGAATTCTTGCCTGATGTGAAAGTTGGAGATAAGAGAATCTTAGTTTTAGGTGGTAAAATTATTGGAGCTGTCTTACGCGAACCTCGAGAAAATAGTTACCTGGCAAATCTAGGACAAGGGGGAATAGCTAGAAAAACTAACATCTCAAAACGAGATAAACAAATTGTTGAAGGAATTTCTAGTTTTCTCTTGGATAATGGGCTATATTTTGTTGGTCTTGATGTCATTGGTGATTTTCTCACTGAAATTAACATAACTTGTCCAACTGGAATCGTTCATATAAATAAATTAAATGGTGTTGTCTTGGAAAAAGAAATCGTTAATTTCTTTAGAAATATCTAACTAAGATAACTGGAGCTATAATATATATTTTATTTGAATCTTTTAAACCTAATCCTATTATAATTATTAATATATCTCGATAAATTTTTATTTATATTTTATTATTAATACTCTAGAAGTAAAGCAATTTTTGTAGCAACTTAGAAAAATGACTACACAAGAAAAGTTTGAATTTAAAGAGCTATACAATGAGATAACAAAAGCAAAGGAGCATATTTTAGGATTGAAAGACAATTGGGATGATAATGGTAGCCCAAGTTTTAATCAAGAGCAATGGAAACGAGCAACTGATTATTTGAAAGAACTTTCTAAAAAATTTTTTTCAGAATATAAACTCATAATTCAGACACCAAAAATACTCCCTGTTGCCGATACAAGTATTGATATTACATGGAGCTCTCAATTGATGGATTTTACTATAAACTATCCCAATGATTTGAAAGAACTACCTTGCTTTTATGGAAAAGATACCGATGGAAATGAACTTGAAGGTATTATTAGTACGGATAATTTAAACTCAGTGGTTTTACTTTGGTTGAAAATACATCAATGAATTGGGATATAGAATTAATTCCCGATGAAGATAACTTATTTTTAAGAATTCATGGTAATCTGCTTAGATTCGATTTTGATTTTACTAAAAAGAAAGTGCCAATAAATGTTTTTAGAATTCATAATGAAGGAATTTCAAAATGGATAATTCTTCCTAAAGCTAATTTGAAAAAGTAATTTCTATCTTTTTTTTTTAAAAAAACAAAAGAATAACATAATAACTGTGATTCTTTTGAGATTTATTAGATATTTTAAATAAAAAAGCTCCAATCCTTTATATTAGGACCAAAATATATTGAATCAACATATTAAATACTTGAATTTTAAAAATAGGCTATAATTCTTAATTGAAATTAGCTTTTAAGAAATAAGTACTGAAAAATTTAACCATATCAATTTAAATAAGACTAGATAGGATTCAATATTAATAAAAAGATAATATTAAAAATATTCCAAAGTGACAAGTGAAAAATGATTTCTCAAGGTAAAAAGTTCAAGATAATTTTAGCTTTATTATTTGTTTTATTCTTGAATATTCTAATTTTTAACGATTCATCTCAAAGTGATGAAAATCACATAAATGGGAAAAAAATTGAAAGCTATGAGCTGATTCCATCTTCTCCTGAATTAAATATTACTTCCCCTGCGAATATTAGTTATTATGATAATATACCTGGATATTACCCTGCAAGTGATGGTTTTGATAATGATGTAATTGGTGGTGATCTGGATGGATGGATTGATGAATCTGGAGCTTCTTGTGATGCTTATGTAGTTGATGAAAAAGAAAATCATAAATATGTACTAAAACTTAAAGATGAAATTTGGGGTAATAAAGCAAGTATTAGAAGAGATTTTAGTCAAAATCAAAGTTCAGGAACCATCGAAATGTGGGTTTTAAAAGGCTCCGAAGGACTTGCTAATACTGGGTATGAGATTTATATTAGAAATTCTTTAGATCATAATATAATGTATATAGAAATAGACCGTAATGGATATGGAAGGTTTAGATGTAGAAATGGTAGTGATTATTTGGAATTTGGCATTGGAATGTATACAATTGATACTTGGTTTCATATAAGAATTGATTTTAATTGTACCCTCGATACTTATGATATTTATCTTAATAATAATTTAGAAAAATCAAATTTAAATTTCTATAGTCCTACTTCTTCCATATCATATATAACATTCAATACAGAATCAAATTACGAAGGAGAATTATTTTTAGATGCGCTTGGTTTATCCTGGGATCCTAATTATAATGTTGGAGATAATCTAAAGAAAGGAATATTACTCAGTTATGAAAGTTCTTTTATTGTAAATACCTCAAAATATTCATTAAATGGTCAAATCAATAAAACCATAAAAAATAATACAGTTCTTGCAATATCAAGTGATGGTTTGTATACTGTTAAGGTATATGCGAATGACTCTACAGATAATTGGTATGAATCGGATATAGTATATTTTACAGCAAATATTTTTAATGATAATAAACCTGAATTATATGGTTCTGTTTTACCAATAAATGGTAATCAAGGTTCTCAATATAATTTTAGTGTTAAATATTATGATTTTGATAATAATCCCTCAGCTTTTGTTAATATATCAATCAATGGAACAATAGTTAAGATGGAGAAGCAAAATGCCTCAGATAATAATTATATGGATGGATGTGTTTATGAATATTTAACCTATCTTCAACCAGGATCTTATAATTACTCATATAATTGTAGTGATGGAACATTCAATAATTGGACGATCAATGAAGTCTTCCAAGTATCTAAAGATAATACAATTGCCCCTGTTTTAAGTGATGGTATGGTTAATCCTACCTGGGGATATAACAATTCTGCTTTGTATAATCTATCTGTAAATTATACTGATCCTGATAACATGGCACCATCATATGTAAACGTTATGATAAATTCAACGGCATATTCAATGATTAAGGCTGATGAAACAGATAGCATATACATTGACGGTTGTATCTATAATTTCAATATGACCCTTAGTACTATTGGTACATATGAATATTATTTTAATTGCTCTGATGGCGATTACACGGATTCAGATGGACCTTATACTAATCTAATTGTAGATGAGGGTGTAGACTGGGATCAAAAGCCGTTAGATGGGCTTCGAATTGGTTCAGTGGTTACTCACGGTGAAACCAATCCAAGAACATTATATAGTAAAATCGTTTCAGATTTACAAGGTCGTGGGGCCACTATTACAGATATAACATCAACTATAGATTTAAATCTTATCTCAACGGGGTATGATATGCTCTGGCTTGATCAAGGGGGTTCTGCTATGAATGCAATTGAAGTTAATGCGATTGAACAATGGGTAAAAGATGGAGGAGAATTTATAATCACAGGTGATTACATAGGGTCTTCTGATGATTTACTTAATAAATTTAATATTACAAAGATTAGTGGTCCTGGGGAAGTAATAACCAAAGATATTTATTTTCATCCAATAACTTATAAAATTAATGAATTAACTTTTCCTTATCCTGAAAAATCTTTAAATATTTCATCACAACCCGATGCTAAGCTCTGTGTAGAAGGTCTTGGAGATGATTTAATAATTACGATGGAATATGGCAAGGGAAAATTTGTAGTAATTTGTTCAAACGGATTATTAATTCAAAATTTTCACCCATATAATCTCCAAATGATTCATAATTCTTTTGGGTGGCTGGGCTATGAGCAAAATGATAATGTACCAAAGTTAATTAACGGAGATGTTAATCCAACAAAAGGTATCCAATCAACATTTTTTACTTTTTCAGTTAATTATTCAGATATTGATAATAACTCTCCAAAATCCATGAATTTAGTAATAAATGACACATCATATTCGATGGTTAAGCAAGATCCTACGGATATGAACTATACCGATGGCTGTGTTTATAATTATACGACGTATTTAATACCTGGGGGGGCTAATTATAGCTATTATTTTTATTGTGATGATGGGATTTATACCAATTCTACAATCACATATAATAATATTGAAGTGACAGAAACAAATCATGATGCTCCAATCCTAACAAATCAAAATGTTAATTTAAAAGGGGGCTATACAGGATTAACTGTATTTAATTTTTCGGTTAATTATACAGATGCAGATAATAATTATCCTAGTTATGTAAACCTAATCGTTGATTCTGTAATTTACAGCATGGACAAAATAAATCCTTCAGATATCTCATATATTGACGGATGTAGTTATACATACAACTTAATAATAAACGAAAGTGGAACTCATTCTTATTCATTTTCAACTTCGGATAGAGGATTCAATGTGAGTATAGGCCCATTTATAGGTCCTTATATTGAGAATAGAACATTAATGAATTATACCATCGAATTAAACACTACATATCAGTGGATAGATAATACTGGAGCAATTTGGGCACTTCCAAATCCGGATGATTATATTAAAGAAACTCTTCCATTTCAATTTCCATTTTATGATGATTTATATTCCTCAATCTACATTTGTGATGATGGTTTTGTCTCTTTTCATACAGGGTACTATTATCGCCCTTATAGTCTTCCAACCACCTATCATAAGAAAATAATTGCATTATTTCCTCACTCTTTAGATATGTGGAGATCTGGGGGATGCTTCGTTAAAAATCTGACTAATCCGAATCGCTATGTTATAATTTATTTATATGCCAGATATGATAACGGAATGCCAGCAGGGTCTTTTGAGATTATATTATATGAATCAGGTAAAATAAAATTACAATATGATATCATTTTCGATAATAGAATGGGGGATGCATATGCCGGTGTAAATAGAGGATATGGAGATAATTATTATAATCAATATGATGGTCTATATGATACTCTTGATAATTATGCAATCGATTTTATATATGGTTCTAAAAATGAAAATGAACCTAAATTGAATAACGGACAATTAAACCCTTCAACAGGGGATCAATCAACCGTTTATAGATTTACTGTAAATTATACGGATATTGATAATAATTCAGCTAAATTTATTAATGCAATTGTTAATGGAACAATCTATCCAATGGAAAAAAAAAATATAAGTGATAATAATTACAAAGATGGATGTATTTACCAATGTAGTATTAATTTAAATTGGAATCCATACGACTATGAATATTTCTTTACGTGTTATGATGGGTGGTATACTAATGAAACAGCAAAAATGAGTGGTCCAACCGTGGGTTATACAAACATTTATCCCCCCACATTAACTGATGAGGCCGTTAATCCTGTTTCTGGTTTGGTTAATATTACCTTGTTCAATTTTACAGTAAAATACACGGATCAAGACAACAACTCTCCATTAAATTTTGTAATTACTCTAGACGGGAATAATTATACCATGGAAAAAATTGATCCAACTGATAATAATTACACAGATGGATGCATTTATTATTATGATACGACTCTAAGCACTCTTGGAACTCATGAATTTAATTATACAGTATATGATGGAAATTTTTGGATAACCTCAGAAACAATTAATAATCCGTTGGTAAATTATATCATAATACTGTCTAATGGAGGTGTTTCTCCTACACAGGGTCTACAAGGAATAACTATCTTTAATTTTACGGTCACATATACACATCCAGGAAACCAAACACCGTCGATAATGGATATTACATTAGATGGAGTAAATTACACAATGGTAAAAGCGGATCCTTCTGATACTAATTATGTGGATGGATGTATCTATTATTATAATACGACACTTAATACACTTGGTACCCATAAATTTAATTTTACGGCAAATGAAGGAAGTATGTGGGTTACCTCTAGTACATTTAATAGTCCATTAATTGGCTTATTTCCCCTTCTTTCTAATGGAGGGGTTTCTCCTACACAAGGTCTTCAAGGAATAACTTTTTTTAATTTTACAGTTAATTATACACATCCAGGAAACCAAGCACCATCGATAATGATTATTACATTAGATGGAGTAAATTATACAATGGAAAAAGCAAATCCTTCTGATACCAATTACTTGGACGGTTGCATTTATTATCATAATACGAATCTGAATTCTATAGGGATTCATTCATTTAGTTTTACTTTTTCTGATGGAACAACTTCAATTTTCCACGGCATATTTAGTAATCCAACCGTTAATGTAGCACCAATTCTTTCTAATGGAGGAGTATCACCCTTAAGAGGATTGAAAGGAATAACTGTCTTTAATTTTACAGTTACTTATACTCATCTAGATAATACGGAACCTACTATAATGAATATTACCTTAGATGGAGTAAATTATACCATGGTAAAAGCAGATCCTTCTGATACCAATTACACGGATGGATGTATCTATTATTATAATACGACTCTAAGCACTCTTGGAACTCATAAATTTAACTTTACTTTTTCTGATGGAACAATTACAGTTTTCCACGGTACATTTAATAGTCCTATTGTAAATGAAAAAAAAAAAATTTCTAAAGATGATGTTGAAGATAATTTAATGATAGTTATGATTATAATAATGGTCGGTATTACAGTAATCACCAGTTCTTCAATTTATTTTGTTCAAAAAAAGAAAAACTCGGCCAAACCAGTTCCTGTCAAAAAGCTAAAAGAATTGGAGAAACACCAATTTGATAAAAAAAAATATTATCATAAGCCCATCAGAACTACAAGGCCTTCTATAGATTATTTACCTAATATGATTAAAAAAAATGAAATCATGAACATTTTTTACAGAGGATATTCTTTAGAAGAGATAGTTCAAATATTAAATGATCTTCAAATTACTCTAGTATCAAAAGGTTTATTAGAAAAAATAGATTCATTTGAGTGGAATGAAAAAGATAAAATTGAATTTATTAAGGAAATTTTGTCCTTATCTCCAAATGAGAGACATGAGATTCTTGATGATATGTTAAATGAATTAAATTTAAAGAGAAAAAAATAGTAAATAAAATCCACACAATGTCCAAAAACCAATTAGATACAAAGAATATTTTAGCAGATCTGATTCAAGAAATTCTTGGTAAGGGTAAGATAGTGGACTTTAAAGCATTAGTATCCCATATCAAATATACAGTCTCCAAAAGCTCATTAAATATCAATGATGATGGAATTAAACATATTATTAAATCCCTTTTAGAAAACAATTATATCGTTCAAGGTTCAAGATTAACAAGAAATAACGTCTTAAATAATTTAAACAGAAAAAAAATTCATGATACTATAATTCAAAATCCTGGATTATATCGAAATAAATTGGCTAAAAAATTACAATTGAGTAATCACGTGGTTGGATGGCATGTTAATATCTTATTAAAGTTTAATTTTATTAAAAAAGAAATGGTTAATAAACATGAAATTTATTATGATTCCACTTTAAACTCAATTAATACTAAAGTATGCTATTTATTAGCAAAAAATATTAGTCAAGAAATAATTAATTATATTTTGTATGAAAGTAATATAGGCATTACTAAAACCCGAATCTCAAACACGCTTAATATACATTATAGTATTATCGGAAAATATATTAATGATCTCGAGGAGGTCGACATCTTAGAGAAAAAAAAATTACCCAACCAAACTCTCTATTTTTTAAATGAAACGTTATACAACAAGTTAAACAATGTAATTATATAATTTTAGATTTTAGAATAAATAATCATTAAATTTAATAGAAAGTTTTGAGAGATTTTTTAATATTTATCTATACTAATCTGTTCTTCTAAATTTTGTTTAAAGACACCTTACAAGAATCGGTCCAAAAACAAAAAAAAATAGCAAAAAAATTTATTTTAGATAATAGTTAATGATTTTATGTTGCTTCTTAAGTAGTCAAATATTCCTCATATAGTTGGTCAAATATATCGACTGAAACTTACAATCAACATCGCATCATATATTCCGCTTGTTGCTTCAGTTCCATAAACAGTAACTTTAATGGTATGGTCATCTTCTTTTATATTTTCATCTAAACTTTCATTTGTATATTCACCATCTGACGGACCTCCCGAATACGTGTTGGAAGTAAAAATTTCATCAGAATCTAACCATATCTTAAAGATGACATCTCCCAGTGGTTGATTAGTGATATATGTTTCAAAAAAAATCTTTAAATATCCATCTGATTTAGCTTCAAAATCAATTGTTAAATTATCCACATCGGTATCCACATCGTTTGAAACATGAAACTCAGGTGTCTGATAACGAATCCATATATTCCCTTTCCACTCTTTTTCTTCTTCAGGAAACCAGACATCTTCAAGAAAAAAAACATAACTTAGTAAAAAAACACTAAGAAGTACTCCTTAATAATATTTTATATTTAAAATTTAATTTATTAATGAAAATTATATTTACATCTTATTTAAAGTTATAATTCTTCTACTTCTTGTGTTATAAAATAGATTGGGTTAGACCAAGCTTGATAACCATTTTCCAGAGTTATTCTAATATAAATTGTTATATTCATTTAATTATTTTTTTAAGTCTGTTTTGTAGAGTTAATTTTGAGTAATCTTGTATTCGCTTATTGAAAAATTAATAAATGTTTCAATAATCATTTCTTATTGATAATAACTAATATGGAGATATTTTTTTGATTATTTTAAAATAATTCTATTTTTTTTTTTTATTAAAACTTATGTAAAGTGGATTTTTACTTTTTTAATTTAACTTTTTCTAATAATTAAGTTTTTGCCTTGGTGTTTCTTAATATTCATTTCTATTTCTAACTTGGAATATAAATTAA
>JAEOTJ010000197.1 GCA_016839905.1 Promethearchaeota archaeon
ATCGTCATTAAGTAATGCTTTAAATGTTTCTACAAGTAAAGGCATGTACTGTGGATTGAACAAGGGAAAAATCTCATAATATTTGTCTATAATATCATCTTTCTTGAATCCTGTTATTTTTTCTAAAACAGAATTGCAATCTATAATATTTCCTTCAATATTTAGAATTAAAATCCCATATGGCGATTTTTCAAATAAATTTCTGTATTTTCTCTCGGATGTATTTTGTTTTATCTCTGCTCTTTTTCGCATGAGGGCTTCTACAAGGGCTACAGATAATCCTTCAATCGCTTTAAGATCATTTTCATTAAATCCACCTTCTTTATTCCCAAGACCTATCTGCCCAATTATATTCCCGTGATATTTTAAAGGAACAGCTAATAGACAAGTTATTTTAGGATGCCCTTCAGGGATTCCGACACTTTTAGGATGATGTACGGGATCATTAAAAATCCGTGATTTTCCATCTTTTAAAGGTAAAAACTGCATTCCTCGAATTTCCATCCCCTTGATTATCCGTGTAGCTTGAGAGTCAGGCATTTTACAAGCACTCCATCCCGGATTGCTAATGGCGATCGTATCAAACTTTCCCTCTTCATTAATCTCTCCAAAAAAGCCAAATTCTGCTCCAACAAGTATTTCTGCAACTTCAAGACATGTTTTAGCTAATTCTTGTTCAGAACCACAAGTAAGGGCTTTTTCAAATATTTTATTAATGGAAGATAATATTTTTTTTTTTAATCTTTCGTCCAATTTTTCTTTTTCTTCTCTAATATCTCTTATAATTCCTTGTAGGCCCAAGATTTCATCTTTATTTTTAATTAAAAAGGGTTGCAGAAAAAATTCTACATTAATCCCGTTTTTTTTTTCAATTTCAATTTTATATTCTTTAAATTCTCCACTGAGTATTTTTTTAAATTGTTGAGCATATTTTTCTTTAGATTTTAATGAAACTACATCAAAAATAGATTTACCAAGTAATTCATTGACATCAAAATATCCTGAAATATTTGCCATTTTTTCATTCAAATAAATAATTTTTCCTTGGAGATCTACATGAAAAAATCCATACTCTAATCCATTTAATATGTTTTGAAAAGCTTGATTGTTATATATTTCTTTTAACATTCACTTTTCTCCATGTCATCTTAAATTCGACATAATAGTAAAATAATTTAATATAATCTTTCATCTTTATATGTTTTTTTATAAAGGTATACCTAATTTGTCAATTATATAGATTTAGATTTATTTAAATAAAACTTCATTCTTTAGGTTATCCTTTTAAATAAATTTAAATTTGCTAACTCTTCTTTTATTTTGTAAAAATCACCAAATTATTATATTTTAGATAGGTGACTTGTGATAAGTAAGAAAATTATTTTTATAGGGCCTCCAGGGACAGGGAAGACTTCTCTAAGAAAAGTTTTTTTCGAGGGAGAGAGTTCAAAAAAGATTTTAAATTTTTCTTTAAAGCCCACTTTTGGAGAAGAATCTTTGGTTCTTAATTTATCAGAGATGATTGGTATTTTTGATTTAGCTGGTCAAGAAAATCAAGTATGGCTTCAAGTTAGCGAGGATTCTATATTAATCGATGCACGAATAATAATTATCGTAGTTGATTGTACGGATACCTTTGAAAATAATATCGAATTTATCAAGCGAGTAATAGAAATAAGAGATGAAGTAGTTCAAGAATGTCTAATATACATATTAGTTCATAAAATTGACCTTATTGGAGAAGCTGAGATATATGATATTAAATACCTTATGCACGACCGTTTGTATTATAATAATCAAATAAATGTTGCCTATACAAGTATTCATAAAGATTATTTTACCTACACCTTTTCTGTCTTCATTGACTTACTAAAAAAATGCATTCAAAGAAATATTGCTACTGAAAAAACTGAAATTAACTTTATTTATAATACTATCTTTTTCTTATACCACGTTAATCAAAGTAATTTAATTAGCAAGGATGAGTTACACTATCAATTAAACATTCCTGAGGCAGATTTTAAAAAAATTGAGGAATTTCTCCTAAATAATAAATTAATAAGAATCAAAGAATTAGGAAAAGACTTCCTTTATCGATTAACTGAAAAGGGGACATCGAATATAGAACGACTTTGTCAAAATTTCTCTATGGAAAACCTTCGATTAATAGAAAATTCAAGAACACCTCTTAGGTCTATTGAAAAAGACCAAGATTTAAGATTTCTTGGCTTTTTTATGGCAGCTAAATCTGGGATATCCCTTGTTAATGCTGAAATTGAAGATGGATATTTTGAGCGTTTTCTCCAGTCTAAAGAGAATGATTCCACTATTGATATTGGTATGATATCCTCCCTGATTACCGCTTTAGAAATGTTCTCTTCTGAATTAAATATTAAAGATATACCCGGTTTTAAGTTAAAAGGCTCAAATATCATGATTCAGAGTTTTAATTATGAAAAAGTAACGATTAGCCTTGTCGTAGACTCAGATACTAATATAAAAGCGATAAGTGGCAGAATATCTGATTGGTTTGATAATTTTTTAGACAGGCATTCGGAAATAATAGATAAGGCCATAAACACGGGTACTGTTACTAAAATGAAAAATCTTGCTCTAGAAGGGAGACAATGGCTTCGAGAATTAAATGTGAGATATAATTCTTTTGTAAATAACCATGAAATCTTTGATATTAATGAAACAAAATCTCTTTATGCAATCTTGGATAAAATTCCACTCGTCTCCATCTCAGATGGTGAAGGGTCCATCGTTAAGAAGCTAAAAGGTGAATTATTGAGAGCATCCATAGAAGAGGATTCTGCTTCTTTAAGGGATTTATCAAAAAGAATCAAGAGTTTATAAACCTTTTATAACTTTCTTTTTGATAATAGGAAATGAAATCTGGATTGGAGTTTATAATAAATTGTCTGAAAATGAAAAAGCACATTCATTATAATACCACATACTTGATTTTTATTGGATTCATTATCTTAACTTCCTTCCTGATCACGTGCCAGAGAGCTTGAAGCTCGAATTGTAGTTGAATGACATCAAGATTTATAAAAAAACTCTAAAACTACTATTGAATTTTGCCAAATAATATAGATTGCACTGCAATCCACTAAAACCAGAACTTTTAAAACCTTCTCTTGTCGAATCCATAGCAAAAAAACATCTTAACCTTTATCTCATCATTGCTCACATGCATTCCTATATATTTGACGAAATTAATTTATTGAAAATACTGTCTAATGATGCAATTAATGCTTGCTGCAAATTTAACAATAAGTTTAAATTATCTAAAAAGATAATTATTTTAAAGTGCGCTCATGACTAATAATTAATAAAGGATGCGTCTATGAACACTTAAATTATACTTTTTTATTATACTACTTTAAATGGAGAATGATATAAATGGAAAATCTGAATATTCTCATAGAAAGGGAAAGTTATGCAAAAAAAATCTGTGCAGAATTAAATAATTTTACAGAATTAAGACCAATGCTTTCGATGATTATGCAATTTCTAAAAAATTTAACCAAAATCGAAGCAATTGGGATTAGATTAGAAGATGAAGAAGATTTTCCGTATTATACTTATAACGGTTTTCCCGCATCTTTTATAAAACACGAAAACTCGTTATGCAGTAAAGATAAAAATGGAAACCGCGAGCTTGAAACAGATAGTCAAAGGGTATTGTTAGAATGTATGTGCGGTAATATTATTAGGGGAAGAACGGATCCCAAGCTACCCTTCTTTACAAGAGGCGGAAGTTTTTGGTCGAATAATACATCTCACCTTTTAGCCACGACTTCCGATGCAGATCGTCAGTCTCACACCCGTAATTATTGTAATTCTTGCGGTTATGAATCGGTCGCATTAATTCCGATTAAAATAATGAACGAAATTATTGGATTAATTCAATTCAATGATATGCGGTTGAACATGTTCGATTTGAACCTCATCGAGTATTTAGAGATGATAGGATCTCATATTGGATTGGCAATTAAAAATAGCTATCTTTATACCAAATTAGAAGCAGAAAAATCCATTGCCGAAGAAGCTAATCAAGCAAAATCCAATTTCTTGATGATCCTTTCCCATGAATTTCGAACACCACTTAATACAATCTCAGGATTTGCCGAGTTGCTAAAAATACAAATGGCAGACCGACTAAATCAGGAATATGAAGATTATCTTGATAATATACTAGAAGCTTCAAATCATTTGAATATTTTAATTGAAGATCTTTTAGACATCACGCAAATTGAATCAGGAAAATTACATGTTGAAAAAGAAAAATTTTTAATCACACATCTATTAAAGAATAGCCTTAATTGTTTTCAGGAACAAGCAAAAAAAATGTCAATTGAATTGATAAAAGAACTCTCGAATGAAACAGGGTTTGTTTATGCGGACAAACAACGGATTAATCAAGTGATTATTAATTTATTAAGTAATGCTATAAAATTTACGCCAAGTGGCGGAAAAGTTGGTATCAAAAAAAGATTAATGGATGATAACATTCAAGTAACAATCTGGGATACGGGAATTGGAATTGCACCTGAAGATATCGATAAATTATTCCAACCTTTTCAGAGGATTAAAAATCAATTTACAAAAAACATACCAGGAATCGGATTAGGTCTCAGTTTAAGCAAGAAAATAATTGAAGTTCACGGGGGGAAAATTTGGGTAGAAAGTGAAATTGGAAAAGGTTCACATTTTCATTTTTCATTACCAAGAATAGGAGTATAATTCAGTTAATCATTTTCTTAACAAGATCCAAAATATGTCAAATTGTATCAGGGAGAGAAAAATAATGATAATATCAACAGATACCTAATTATAATCTTCATTCTGGAATTTAAGATACTTAAATTCAAGTAATATAAAAATATTTATTATCAAATTTCTATATGTATAATATGCCACCATTGTCTACAAAAGAAAAAGTAATACATTTTATTAAGTCTCTTCCTGATGATTTAACTGTAGAAGAAATTACATATCGTTTGTATGTTAACGAGAGAATTATTAAAGCTCAGCAACAAATGAAAAATGGGAATTTCCTTACACATGAAGAAGCAAAGGAAAGAATGAAAAAATAGTTGACATAGAATGGTCTGACGATGCTCTATTAGACCTAGATGAGATATCTGAATATATATCATAAGATTCTTCCGAAAATGCTAAGAAATTTATTCAAGAAATATTTAAAAAAGTAGAAAATTTGGCAACTTTTCCTTATATGGGGCGTATTGTTCTTGATCAAAGTAATGAGAAGGTTCGTGAAATACTTTATAAAAATTATCGAATAATCTATGAAATTAAGGATAATTTTATAGAAGTACTTGTTGTTATTCATAGGGAAGTCGTATTCTACGGATTTAAAGTGTTAGATCTCAATTTTATTCATTTGAAATTTTGAATAAAACTAAGATTATAGTTAATCCCTTTTTTATTATATTACTTTAAACTCTCAAGTTAAAATTAAATATAGAACATTAATATTAATTAAACGTCTTGAACCAAGGTATGAGATTATTTCTAGTTAAACACAAACACGATGAGGTGTCGGATTTCAGTAATAACGGAAACGTTTCAATCTATTTCTAGTTAAACACAAACAATCTACCAAATGAACACATAAAACAATTAGGTTTCAATCTATTTCTAGTTAAACGCAAACTTACAGTTTTTCAGTCTTTTATGTTTGTTGATAATTGTTTCAGTCTATTTCTAGTTAAACACAAACGATATTCCTTTAAGAGGAAACTTAAGCCAACAACCCAGTTTCAATCTATTTCTAGTTAAACACAAACGAATTACAGCCCAAGAAGGAGCCAAACAATCTTGTGTTTCAATCTATTTCTAGTTAAACACTAACAGGTAGTGTTCTCACAAAAAAATGCATCTACAGCCGATTTTGCAGTTCACTTTATGCAAGTACGAGCATGATGCATCTTATATATAAGAGCACAATCTTCTTATTAAATTTTTTTATTTATGATTTCACCCCCGTGTCATCCACTCCAGCAATAGTCATTATACAAACATTTGACGCTGCTATTTTTCTTTTTTAGGCGATTCGGAATGATACCAAGGCGAGAATAAAATTCTATTTTCATCATTATTTTAAAGAGGATGATATTCCATCATTATTTAAAGGGTTCTCGATAATTGATCTACATTTTAATGATGTAAATCATTATTCACTTAGCAGAAAAGGTAAATTAATATGAATAAAGATTTTCAAGTACAATATTTAAAAGGGTTTCTTCTTAGGTTAAACATTGAAAAGAATATAGAACATAAAATAAATAGTTTTATCTATTTTTAAATGGTTACACACGAGACCTTATAGGAAATCTTCACGATTCCTTAATTACTCTTCATTGTCAGTAATTCTCATTTTAGCAAACAAAGCTTTATCGTATTCACCTAGAAGCCGTTTAAGGTCCTCAATGATTTCATCGAGCGTCTTAACGTTATTTTTTTTTATTCCTTTTTCTTCACTCAAAATTCAATTTCAATCTATTTTTTTTTAGGTACAAATCAAATGATTTAACAAAAATTAATACCATATATTAAATTTGCGTTTCTAATCATCACAAAGAGATGACAAGCTCACAATTTTCCATATCTGGAAGAATGGTATATATTACTATATAACTCATTATTTATGTATTCCTCAAGGTCTGCCTTTCTCTTTTTATGCGGAAGAATTAGATCTGAGAATTCCTTATATTTAATCCTTTCATGTGTCATTATCCAATTAATAAAAATGCAGAGTTCATAAAAGTAGTATCAATTAATTTTTAATGGCTTTTAAATTAGATTTTTAAATCTTTAAATTCCTAAGAGTGATTTATTTGGAAAAGGAAGAAATTAAACCAGAAACTTCAAACTTGGTTAAAAATACAAAAAAAATATGTTGTAAATGTGAAAGAGGAATTACTTCGGGAGAATTTTATGTGCGAAGTATTCTTTCGAGTGAAATAATTTGTTCTGCTTGTGATGATAATCGGGTTATAATTAAAGGAGAAAATTTCTTTTCAATTGATTAATCAAGATTCCATTACACTTTTTTAGGAAATAAACATGTTTATTTTTCGACCTATTTCTGAGGAAGATATAAATTTAGAATTTATTACTGGTAATCCTGTGTTCAATGAATTAAGCCCTACTACGACATTAAGTTCCTATTTAGAACATGATTACTTA
>JAEOTJ010000045.1 GCA_016839905.1 Promethearchaeota archaeon
AAGATAGAGCTCAACGGTGATAAAGAGAAACCTCTTCAAAAAATTTCGAGCCACTGGAATAACTTCACATTTATTCATATTGATGGAAATTGGTCCGATATAGAAGATTATGAATGGGTTAATGGCAAGGGTTTGTGGGGGGATCCCTATATTATTGAAAATATCTCAATTGATGCTAGCAGTTCTCCTACGGGAAGTGGAATCCTTATCGAAAATTCAAAAAACGTTTACTTTACTATTAAAAATTGTACCATTTATAACGCAGATAACGACGACTTCGATGATGAGGCTGGTATTAGCCTAATTGATACATGCAATGGAACGTTGATCAAGAATAACTGCTCAAACAATAATAAAGGATTCTTTTTAGAGACATGTGAAAATAATACCATTTTAAAAAATATCGCAACCTTTAATGGAGATGAGGGATTAGTGGTTTCGGAGTGTAGTGACACGACAATTATAGGAAATAATATAACTGACAATTCTCAAGCTGGATTGGACTTAGATTTAAGTAATGAAAGTATAATTAAGTATAATAATATAATTAACAATGGAGCAGATGGAATTGAGTGGGAAATAGAATTGTTAGATAATGAAGAAGAAGATTTCTTTAATACTATCATCGCTGAGAATAAAATAATTGGTAATGAAGAAGAAGGGATACGGTTATCGATGGGTGACAGAGCATACGCAAATGTTAAATTAAATTTTAAATGGAATAATATTAGTGGAAATACTATAAATGAAAATGGAAATAATGGAATATCACTAAAAGCATTAACAGAATTTAATAGTGAAGTATATTATAGCAATAACACTTTCTCAAATAACACATTAAATAATAATGGAGATAATGGAATTTACATATACGCAAAAGCAGATAACACAGGAGAAATATATTTCAGCAACAACAATCTTACGGATAATATTATAGTTAATAGTGGATCTAATGGGATGCACTTCGAAGCTTATTCACTAGAAGATGCAAAGTCAATATTTCACAATAACAGGATTAGAGGCAATAACCTTACTACAAGTGGAGAAAATGGAATATATGTGGATTTAGATACAGATAACGATGAATTATATCCTTTAAGTGAAGTTAGTTTTAACTATAACTTTATTTCCTACAATATTATAGAAAGTAATATTAACGGAATAAATTTAACCGCATCCTTGGTTAACTATGGCAGTACTAATTGCAACAATAATACTGTTATAGGAAATCTTCTAAAGGAGAGCAGATATCACGGAATACATTTATTTGAATGTACTAATATTACAGTATCAGGCAATAATATGACGAATTGTGGATTGGGTATATCATTTCCTCAAGAAAGCTTGAGAACTATTAAGGAAATAACATCAAATAATATCGACATTACTAATCTAGTTAACGGCAATCCCGTATATTATTATAAAAATGAGCTCAATTTAGGACCAAGTAATTTTTTTAATCCTGGACAAGTAATATTGATTAATTGCAATGATTCAGCAATATCGAATTTAAATGTCTCACAGGGATCAATAGGAATAATGCTTCATAGATGTAATAATAACACAATCTCAAATATTAATGCTACTGACAATACCATATATGGAATTTCTCTGGAAATATGTTTTAATAATACAATCTCAGGAAGTAGTGTCACATACAACGAGTTAGCAGGGATCAACTTATACTACTGCTATGATAGTAATACTCTATTAGGAAACAACGCAAGTTATAATAGATATAATGGAATTGCTATATCTTGGAGCAACAATACCCGCATTTTGGAAAATACTGCTGATCAGAATGAAAATAGCGGAATTTACTTATTTAATAGTTACAATAATAACATTTCGGGAAACACCGTTAAATTAAATCAAATATATGGAATCTTTCTCGAGAATTGTAATTATACTCTTATTTCGGGAAATACAGTAAATGAAAATAAAGATATTGGTATTTATCTTTTAAATAGCCATACTAATACGATTTCTGACAACAAGGATACCATTAAATATAATACTAATAGAGGAATTATGCTAGAGGATAGCGATTATAATGTCATATCTGGAAATATTATTAATTTTAATGGCATCGGCATCTATCTTTTAGATTCTAGCTATAATGATATTATAGGTAACGATTTAAGAGGTAATCAAGTTGCATTTGTTAAGGAAGGTGATAGTGAAGGGAACACTTATTATAACAATATAGAAAGTCTTCCTCCAACTGGCGGAGGCGGAGGAGGTGGAACTACTGTTAGTGAAGGTCTTAACGAAGAAATTATTACAATTATAATTATAATAGCTATTGCTTTAATTTCTGTGGTATCTGTGATTGGAGCTGTGAATTATAGGAAATATCGAACAAAATTAAAAGAGAAAGAAAAAGAAATCGAAATATTAAAAGTAGAAAAGGGCAAACTTACACAAGAGGACATCGTAGTTACTAAAGAGAATCTCTTATGTGTAGTACATAAAGGACCTATAAAGGGATTAACATTTGTTTGTCCAGAATGCGGAACTTTTTATTGTGATAGGTGTTATGAGGCAGTTAAAAAACTTGAAAATGCATGTTGGTCATGTAATAAAGCTTTAGATCCCACTAAACCCACAAAAGGCTTTGTTCCTAAAGATAAAATCAAGATAAGATCAAAAGAAGGAGCAGGTAAGGTTAACTCAATAAATTTCATGCCTAAAAAAGCGACAAAAGAATTTGAAGATTATAAGGAGTAACTTTTATTGTTTAATTTCTTTTAATTAATTTTATTCTGGATTGATTATTGTTTTTTTAATTGAATAATTTTTACACACTGATTTACAAATTCCAGGGCATATTTCAGGAACACACCTTGTCTCGTCAATATAATATTCTAGGTCTCCTTCTTCTCCACTTATCTTATCATGAAAAATGGCGTTTATCGCAGGGCAACCTAAAATTTCTATGCATTCATTACATTTAACACATGAATCAGTTATCTGGTAATAAGTCTTAGTTTTTTTAGTTTTTTGAGATTGTTCAGATTTTCGCCTGAACCTTCTTTTTTTTTCTAAAGCACATTCTTCATTTATTACTATAACTTTTGTACCTTTTTTCATTAGATTAGCTAAAAAAATTCTCTCTAATTTGCTAATATCGTACGAACCAGTTATTGTAAGATTTTGTAAGCCCAACCCTTCTAAAAATTTGATTAAATCTATTCGAACTTTATCAGTTTTCGATTTAATTCCAAAATGGGTAATTAACTCTTTTGGGGTATCAATAGTTTCCTGCTGACCTGTCATAGCAGTCCAATAATTATTGAATATCATGATTGTTAGATCTATGTTATTTTTTATAGCATTTAATAGCGGTTGTAGCCCAGTATGGAAAAAAGTACTGTCTCCGATAAAGGCAATGAGTTTCTGTTTTTCTGGATCTATGACATGGGCCATTCCATTTGCAATTCCTATTCCTGATCCCATACTTATTACCCAATCAAGTATTTGATAGGGATAAGCTTCCGAAAGAGTATAGCATCCAATATCCCCTGCGTATATAAACTCAACGCCCGTTCTTTTTTCTATATCTTGAATTACTCTTTTTAGAGTATAAAAAATAGGGCGATATTGGCATCCGGGACAAAAGGTTGGTTCTCTTATAGGAAGTGCTGGAATGAATTCTTTTAGTGCCTTCTCCTTTCTCTCAATATCTTCGAATAAATATTGATTCTTAATGTGAAAGTATTTAGAGAGAAAATTCATAACGATATCAGTATTTATTTCACCTGTATTGGGAATATAATCTTTCCCATGAATCTCCAGTTCTCTTTTGGTATCACAGTAATTACAGAATACTCTTTTTGAAAAAGATTCAATGAAAGGTTCTAATTCTTCTACAACCAATAATATTTTTATCTCAAATTCATTTGCAAAATGACAAATCTCCTCCCTATTTATAGGAAAAATCAAACCTAATTTCATAATAGGAGGATTAATTTTAAGTTTATGACATGCTTGAATTACGTAGCTATAACATATGCCGCTTGTTAAAATTCCAATTCCTTGTGTTTCTATTTCTTCATGATTTTTTATAGATTCGTCAAATTTAACCTTATTAAATAAATGAACTGGCTTTTTATTTCTTGCTAATTGACTTATTTTATCAAAATATATTTTTTGATTTGCTAAAGCTTTACGCAAAGTATTGATATAACGAGCAGGTTCTTTTTTGAAAAATCCAGTTTTCATTGGTTTTTCAATCTCTCCATATGTGACAATTCCATAGCTGTGGCAGAGACGAGTTGTCACATGAACATATATAGGAATATTGTATAATTCTGATAACCTTAAACCCTCTTTTATAAAATCCTTAC
>JAEOTJ010000198.1 GCA_016839905.1 Promethearchaeota archaeon
ACAAAAAGAATTAGTATTTAATTTGAATGATAATAGATTATAGCTATAAGAAACGAAAATACTTATAGAAAATGTTTAATAATTTCTAACATTTTTTTTTCCAACTTTCGAAGTTGAGTTTAAATTAAAAAAAAATTCCCATAAAATTCCCCTAAATATCGAAACATTTATATATTTAAATTATCTATATATAGTTCGTTACATAGAGTTTCAGTCATCAAGATTTCGATATCATTGTAAGTATATCTTAGGGTAAATTAAATTCTTTATATTTTTTTTTTAAGATTAAGGAAAAAATGAGGTATTATTATGAATGTAAAATCTGATATTGATAAGGTTTCAAATCTATGCCCAGAATGCAGGGGAAAAATCATTCCTATTCATGAAAAGGGAGAGATGGTCTGTGAGCAGTGTGGCTTGGTAGTAGATGAAAGAATCGTTGATATTTTTCATAGTGGTAAAAGGGCATTTACTATGCATGAAAAGGAAAAAAGAGAAAGGATTGGGTCTCCTATTTCAATACTATTACCTGATATGGGATTAAGTACAATTATTGATAAAAATAACATTAAAAATCCAGATTTAAAAAGGGCTGCTAAATGGAATTCAAGAATGTCTTGGGATAAAAGAAATATGTTAATAGCTACAACTGAGTTAAAAAGAATTGCTTCAAATATGAATCTCCCTGATCATATTAAAAAATCTGCAATAAGATTATATAAAGAGGCTTTTAAAAAAAAATTACTTAGAGGACGATCAATAAATGGAATGGTTGCTGCTTGTTTATATTTTGCTTGTAGAGAAAAAAAATTACCTAGAACTCTTCAAGAGATTCTTGATGAAACATCTATATGTGCTAAAAATGTAAGAAGATGTTATAGAACAATAATCAGAGAATTAAATCTAAAGGCCCCATCAACAGACCCAATTTCATTAGTTCCACGATTTATAGCGGAATTAGGATTAGATGTCGATGTTGAAAAGAATACAATAAAAATATTAAAAACGTTCGTTTCCAGATTTTCAATTAGCGGAAAAGACCCAAAGGGTTTATGTGCAGGTGCCTTGTATATCATATGCAAAATTAAGAATTTAAAGATTTCACAAAAGCAAATTGCGAGTTTGATTGGAGTTACTGAAGTTACATTACGTTCAAGATATAAAGAATTAATAAAAAAACTGAATATTAGTATATAATATTATTAATAATTAACTTCTTTTTTCTTTAATCTTCTTTTTTTAATAATATTTTTATAAAATCGGGGTAAGTTAATAAGTAACTTTGTGCATTAGGGAGTTGTTGCTTAATCTTTATAAATAATTGAGAATAATGTTCTGCTCTATCTTTTACTTTTAATACTTCATTTCTAGTTTGTTCTCGAATCATTTCAACGGGAATTCCCCTCATAACGGCTCTCGCAGGTATTGTTAATCCTGGTGGAACTTGACAATTATTTAAAAGAATAGCCCCTTCCCCTATTGAACTTTCTTCATATACTAAACTACCTTCTAAGATTTGAATATAATCTTCCAAAAAACATCCAAAAATCGTGACTCCTGTTTCTATTATACAATATCTTCCTATATTAATGGAACTTTTCTGTGAGCGTGTAAACATAATAACACCATCAAAAATTGTTGAATATTGTCCAATATTAATTTGAGCGTTTTCAGCACGAAGTATTGAGCCTGGCCAAACTATTGCATTACTACTCACTTTTACATCTCCAATCAACGTCGCTTGGGGAGAAACGTATGCGTACTCGTTTATTTTGGGTTTCTTACCGTTATATTCTAGCAAGGGCATAATATTTACTCTAATTTTATTTTAATTACCATAATATTTTACATATTTAATATAAAAAGAATTTATACTTATTAAAATTTATATCTTTATTTTTAATGAAATTCTTATTTGATTGAATTTCTTTTCTATTTTAATTGATTTGAATAGGATCTTTAGAATTAAAGAATAAAAATTCAACACGCGGAAATTCTAGACACATAATATTGCACAATCGCCTCATAGCTTTAACAATTTGTTTAAAATGTGGAATCATTATTAAATTTAAATCCATATCTCTCGCGAAAGTTGTTACTTCATAATTAATTTTACCTGAGATATAACATTCACATCCAAACTTAAGTGCTTTTTCTAAAAACCTTGAATTTATATAATTTCCTCCAACAATACAAATTTTTCTAATTGCTTGATTTAGATTTCCTACATAAGAACACATTTCCATTTTAAAATTCGTTTTTATTCTATTTATTAAATCCTTTAGAGTTAAAGGTGTGTTTTGGCCGGGATACGCTTCTGATAAGCAGATCCGCCCTAAAGGTATTTTATAACCTTTATTATTTTTAATATTAAATGTTTTATCAAGTTTTAAATAAAGGGCTTCCATTATAATATCAGATATCCCCCCTTCAGTAGCAATAAATGAAGAGTCTAGTAAATATATTGTAATTGGATATTTAGAAAGTAATGTTAATTTATTTATTAAAATTTGACTAAAACATTGAATTGGTTTATCTATTAATCCGTAATATGATATTATTAGATTTATTTTGTTTTTTATAGCATATTTAATTGCTTCAAAACTTAAGTCTATTGTAATCATAACTTTTCTTATTAATTTATTATTATGAGATTGTCCATAATGGATTCTATTAATATTTGTATTCAAATTAAATTTCTTAGGAGAAATTTTTTTTTCTAATAGTAATATAATCTCTTCAAGAAACATAAAATCATTTAATTCTAAGTTTAATTTAAAACATTTTTATAGTTTAAAATTTTAAAGTCAGTAGAGGATTTTTAAATTTTAAATAAAATTAAACTAATTTAATTATAGAATTTAAAATAAATCTAATTAAAGGTGATTAAATCATTGAAAGATGTTGATTGCATTTTTTGTAAAATTGTAGAAGGAAAAATCCACTCAAAAAAAATATATGAAACAGATAACAGTTTAGCATTCTTAGATATTTTTCCTATAAATAAGGGACATACAATAATTATTCCAAAAAATCATTATTATACTCTTGAGGAAATTCCAGAAAATGAACTTACAGAACTTTTTATAGCAGTGAAAAGAATAGCTATATCCATTCGGAAAAAAATAAAAGTTGGAGGATATAATATCCTTCAGAATAATTTTAAAGCTGCAGGGCAAGTAATAGAACACATTCATATACATATAATTCCTAGGAATGAAAATGATGGAAAATTAAAATTAATTATTCCTAAAATACAAGCATCTGAAGAAAGCCTAAATGAAGTTTATAATATTTTAAAAATTTAATTTTTTTTTCCCTCTTTTACTTTTTAAATTTAATTTTAGTGCTCTTTAAAACATTTTATATATAACAAAAATTAAGGTATGACTTTAAAAAACAAAATAAAAAAAGCATTAAAGAAAATTAAGGAAAATATAAAGGATTTCTACTATGATGATTATGGCGGAAGTTTAGTAGAATATGCTTTATTAATTGGATTTGCTTTATTTATATTCTTTATATTAATAGGTATAATTATATCTATGTTAGATTGGACAGTTGATCAATCAAATGACTTCTTTGACTTAATTGGAGGATTAAAAGGGTAGATTAAAGATTAATCATTCATTTTTTACAATTCTATTATTATCAAGTTTATAGTTATATTTATTGCTCCATTTTTTATTTCTAATGATAAAATAAGTTTCGCCAATGTTTAAATATTTTAAAACAAAATCTAATGGGATGTTATTTGCTCCATCAAGTAAATCTTTAATTTTTTTATCTAAAATTTCATCATCAGGTTTATTTTGTTCTCTCTTCCTGGTCCTTAATTTGTCTAATAGTTGATCATTTTTTTTATTGTTAAAAAAGAATTCTACGATATTACTTATTACTTGAGCTCTCGTGGCTCCAAATACATTTATTATTTCATCTACTAGTCTCATAACACTTTTGGTTAAGGTTATTGTTGTTCTTGATGTTTCAGTCATTAGAATATTTATTATAAAATTTTTATTTTTATTATTTTTTAAATAATATTATTTACTTATAAATGTTTTGTGCTGATTGATGATAATAATACATAAATAAGCATACTTAAATATAAAAAAAATATAATATTCTTAAGAACTTGATTTTAAAGTTCAAACTTTAATAAGTCGAAAAAATGTCGATGTTATTTTTAAAAAATAAGGAGGAATAAATTATGGCCAATGAAATTTTTGTAAATAAAATAAACGATATTACAGATTATTTAACCCCAATTCAAAATAATTTATTAAACATATTAAAGAATTCAGGTTCATTAACACGTAGAGATTTAGTAAATCAATTAAATATACCAAGAACTACCATCTATGATAACTTAGTAAAATTACAAAAAAGAAAACTAGTCGAAAAATCTCTTAGGAAAAATGGAAAACGTGGTAGACCTTTAATATTTTGGAAATTAATTTAATAAAAAAAGTAAATATTTTGGGTATAAGTCCTTTTAGGTGATCAAAGAATTTAAGTTTTTACTCATAGCCACTTAGAGTAGTTTGAGTAAAAATTCGCTTGCCTTCGAGAATTTGGTATCCTATTTTTTTCTTTTCTTCA
>JAEOTJ010000199.1 GCA_016839905.1 Promethearchaeota archaeon
TTAGCAGGATCTGCAAATTTGGGAATATCGGCTCGAGAGAAATTTTGAGAATCTAATACAGGATTTTTTTTTTTTAATTGGTCTATTTGAGATTTGTTTGCGATTAAGTTCTCTTTTATCTGTTTTAAATTTAAACTCATATATTCATCAAAATAGATTTTATAAACGTCTTTTGTAATATTATTAGCTTTGAAAAGATTTTTATATGTAATGAAACCTTTAAAATTTCCAAGAATTCCTTTTTTCTTTAAAATTCCTTCAATGTTTTTTCTTAAAAATTGGAGAACTTCACGCCTCCTAATTAGAGCGTTTTGACCGACTAAAAGACTTTCTGGAACTCTTAAGCCAACTTTATACGTTCTCACATGATCTCCTTTAATGACCCCTATTAGATTATTATCGAAAGAACTTTCTTTTCCAAATTTTTTTGGACTGGTATTAGACTCTTTTTTTAGAGAGATTGAACCTTCGGAAATAGGAAACTCAGAATAAATATAAGCAAATGGGAGAATTCCTAATAATAAAAAAATCATAAAAAAAAATGATATTACCATTCTAAAGGATGAATCGAAAAAAAGGTAATTCTCGTAAGTCATCTCTTCTAATGTATATGAATATGAAAGAATAGATCCAAAAATTAACGCTATGATTAAAAATAGAATACCAATAATTAGCTCTTTATAATACCAACGGATTATATATTTTGTTTTTTTTAATTTTACGCTATTTTCCATTATTTTAAATAGGTAGATGGTTTCAGATTTTTTTCTAATATATATTTTGATCTTTATTTTATTATAACTACGAATATTTTTAAAGATAACTAAAAATATGCTATTTAAAGGAATAATTTCATGAAAAAAGAGATCTCTATAATAAATTTATGATTTTCTGCGTGTTCTATAAAGTTTTCCCATAAAGGAATATAAAATGGAGGTTAAATCGGTTATTAATTCTGCGTGAGGTGAATTTTCTACAATTATAGGATTTATTACTTCAAGTTTTACACCCCAACTTATAAGAAATTCCTTAATTATCTGTAGCCCAAATCGAGCTAAGCGATCATTGTAATTAACTACGACCACTTCAAATCTACCTAAAGAAGCGTCCTTCAGCAATTTAATTAATCCTTTTCTTTTGTCGTTAAGTCCCGAGCCAATATCAGAATAAGTCTTAAAGACTTTATAACCTTTACGGTATCCGTATTCTTTTAAGACATTAAGTTGCCTTTCCAAGTCTCCCGATTTCTTTTGGCGAGAGCTAGATACTCTTCCATAGATAGCGCAAGACATTTCCTTATTATCCTTTCTGCTCTCCCTTAATATCGCTAAGACTTTCGATTTTTTATATCGCCTATGATTTCCTTCGGTTCTAAAATCCGATTTGAATACACCTTTTCCGTCCCATCGGCGAAGAGTCTTAGTGCAAACGCCTAAAAGAGATGCAACTTGACTAATACTCAAGTAAAATAGTTCCATATTCCTATTTTTCAATTAGACTTAAAAAACCTCTCCAAAAATTTGGTGAATGTCCAACTTTTTCTAATTTTCTTTTAACTAGTTATTTTCAGATCTAAATCTATTTTAACAAGTTTAAACCAAATAAAATAAATAATAATAAACTCAACAGTGGTTCTACCTTCTGCATTCCTAAAAAATTTATGGAATCCTTTTTGACGGATTTCATTAAATCCTTGCCTTTTCAGAATCTTAATCAGCTTTTCTGGAGAAATAGGGTTAAGTTTCTTCAAAAACAATTTCCACCTTTTGTATCCCTACAAATTTAAGTGATTTTTCACGCTTATCCTTATCAACTTCAAGATATAATTCAATAGCTTCAATAATTCGGTTATGTAATTCATCCAATGAGCGTGCTTGAGTATGACATCCGGGTAATTCAGGAACATTTCCAATATAATACCCATCTTCATCTTGTTCGATAACTAAATTAAAATCCCTTTTTATCATAAAATTCCCTTATATTTTTTTTTAACCTTCTATTAGTATATAAATAAATCTTACTATTATTTTTTTTCCTCTATTTTTTTCTCCATTTTTAAAAAAAAGTGTTTTGCAGGAAAGAAGATAAAAAATTATTCCAAAATAGAACGTTTATATGGAATTTCTAAATTAAATTTAGGATTTAGTTCAATAAGGGTCCGAGGAACCCAGAGCGTATCGATTGATATGGGGCTTATTTTTATTGGATTTTAATAAAAGACAACTTGTAGAATTATTAAAAATAATTAATTTAACTTAATTAATTTTTTTTATTCTTTTATTAGTAGTTATTGCCTTTATCATGTCTTAAAAATTAAATGATATTAATTATATATTAAACATAAAGATTAAATTTTAAATGGTAATTCCTTATTCCGCTCACTAAGATTAAGTTTAAAAATTTATTTCCTATAATATTAGTAGTTTTACTTTTATTTGTATCAATGGCATGTGCTAGCATGCTCATTCCAAGTTATTCAGTGATACAAGAGGAATTAAAGATTGATGAAGCATTTATAGCAATCCCCGATGCTTTTTTTGTTTTGGTAAGTGCGGGATTTGCCCTACTCTGGGGGTATTACACCGATCGCATAGACAGAGGAAAGGTAATTTTAGCCGGGGCATTTTTTTGGACAATTGGTATGATGTTAACAGCAATTTCATTTTCCTATTCAATGCTAATATTATCAAGGATTGCATCTGGAGCGGGATTAGGATGTGTTTTACCCGTAGGTTATTCAATCATATCTGATGCGATACCCCCTGATGAGAGATCTGGGTGGTTTGGAACGTTAGCAATTTTGAGTTCAATTTCTAATGGAATTGGACAAGGATTATCTTCATTCTTAGGACCCATTTTTTCATGGCGGTTTCCTTTTGTATTATTATCAATTATTAGTGTTATAATTATAATATTCTTATTTTTTGTAAAAATACCACAACGCGGTGCGAGTGAAGATGAATTATTAGATCTTGCTGAATTAAATTTAGAATACAGATACAGAATATCTAAAAAAGATTTAGTCGCAATCACAAATAAAAAGACGAATAGATATTTAATAATTCTGGGCTTTTTTTCAGTAATACCTGGTACGATTTTAGTCTATTTTTTAACTTCAATGTTAGCGAGTCATTATTTTTATGAAATTCCTTCTGAAATTAGGCTCCAAACAGCGACAATATTTGCTGGAATGGTAGGAATCGGATATATTTTAGGAAATATTATTCTTTCATCGTTGGGAGATGCATTATATCGAAAAAATAAAAAGAATAGAGCAAATCTAGCGACGTGGTGCATGTTTTTATCAATTCCTTTAGCCCTATTATTTTTATTTTCGATAACTCCTATTGATGTAAATCAATTAAATATAGAATACCCTGATCCTATCCCAACAGGAGAGATTTGGAGTTTAATCTTTCAAACTATTGGTGCAATCTTTATAACATATCCAAACTATATTATATTCTTCATTTTTGCCCTAATTGCTTCAATTCTAAGTTCTGGTCCAGTTGCAAATAAAAGTGCAATAATGGTCGATGTTAATTTACCTGAACATAAAGGAACCGCAGCATCATTCTTTAATCTTTCAAATCAAGTTGGTAAGGGGGTTACACTTTTATTTTCTTTCATGTTAATTTCTTTCTTTGGAAGTATATTTAATATGATGTGGATTTCATTTTTATTTTGGATTCCAGCGGGTATTTTATGGTACCTTGCAAGTAGAGAAGTTGAGAATGATATGAATCAAAAATCAAAAATTTTATCTGAAAGAAAGCAAGTTACCTTAGTCGATTATATATTTGAATTAGAAATTCAGATGGATAGAGCTATACAGAAAATTCAGGATGCTAAATATTATATCGATAATGAACAGAAATTTTTTAAATTGTTAAATGATGCTATAAAAATATTCACTTTTTGCGAAAGAGATGGGGAGTTTAGGAGCATTACAAATATAGAGAAATCTGCACATATTTGGAAAATTCGAGCTTTATTAATAAAACAAGAGACTAAAAAAATATATAAACAAATAAAAAATGAAGTGCTTAAAGAAGTTGAACATTATCGATTAAAACAGGACTTAAAACAAATTTACTTGAGAATTAGTGAATGGGAAAAAAGTTCATTCGGAAAAATTCAAATATTCTATGAAGACGCCTACTTAAAAATAATAGAAGCGAGATTATTGAGAAAAAAAGATTTGATTAAGTGCTCGAGTAAAATAACTCATGCTATAAATATTTATAACCGAGTTCAGCGAATATTAAAAGAAAGATCAGATACTATTGAGGATAAGAAAGATATTTCTAAAGAGGATTCAATCATATTAAAGAAAGAAAAAGAGTTATATGAAAAATGTTCTAATGCATTACAAGCAACAGAAAAATTAAAAGATGAGATTGAAGGGATTTTTACCCAATTAGAAGCAAGAGGTGTTAAGAAAGAAAATTTGATTAAAATTTCAGAACTCACTTCAGAATATAACGTTAATGTATATCAAGTAATAGATGAAACTTTTGGAGAAGATAGTGAAATGATCACAATATTAAAAGAAATTCTAAAAAAGATAGATTCTATTTTTAATAAGTATGATAAACTCAAACAAACTGATTTTAGAGTTTTTTAATTCTAAAAAATTAAATATCTCTTAATTTTTAAGTACTTTATCTAACTCATTATTTAATAAATCAATTATCTCATCTTGTTCATTTTCGGAAAGCTCAGTATAATCTTTTCCCCTAGCACTATAAAGATCTGGACTTTCGTTATCATTAAATAAATTCAAAAGTAAAATTAGGCAATTTCTTATTTCCTGAGACTTTTTATCATCTTTTTTTTCGAATTTATTCATCAATTTAACCATAGCTCGCCCGAACCATTCTTTTCCTTCAGGATTATTGAAAACAGGATGGTTATTATAAAAATCTAATATTTTATCGATACAAGACATAGTATACCTTTTTTTTACCCCAAATAAATAATATATTTTTATACTGTAATAGAAAGAGAAAAAACTTTTATATAAATATATTGATTTTAAAATAAGTTCTATCCATAGTAAATAAAAATAAAAAAAAAAATTTTACACAAAATTAATTTTATTGGTATTTCAGCGATATTGGATAATAATCATAAAAAGAAAAAGTATTAACGTTTTAAATAAATCGAGACGATATCTCCATCTTCTACGATATGATCCATTTTAATGAATTTTTGGCCTGGATGTTTGACAGATTTACCCCAGACTAGCGAATAGCGATAATCATTAACGAATCGCTTATGGATTTTACGACAGAGAGTCTCTATATTATCACCTTGGTGGAGAATGATCGGTACCTCCATATCGGCTTCTTGCCTTGGTGGTTTCAGATAAACTCTGATTAGATTCAACTCCTGAAATATTTTATGCCTAAGGGAGTTAATATTTTCTTGATTCTTCGCAGAGATCATTACCCAACGATCATGCCCAATTGCTTTAGAAATATTTTCAGGAGGAATTGGAGATTTCATTAAATCAGATTTGTTAATTACGACAAATTCTTTCGTGTAAACTCGATTTCCTATAATAAAATCTATTAATTGATCGGAAGTAATTTCTGGTTCAGCGAAATAAATACCTGCGTTGCGAACGCCAAACTCGTTCATTAAAGATTTGATATCATCTTTATCCATAATTTGAACTCCTTTATATGTAAAGTGAATACCCCCTCGTGTTCGCTCTTTAATAATGATTCGCGCGGGTCTTGCATTTAACCGGATCCCGGCATTATTTAACTCAGTCCGAATTATATCTAAATCCGAAAGGTTAATAGAACCATCTTCACGAAAACAGATGATTATTAAGATTAATTCCGCGGTTCTAACAGCCCCTAACACTTCTTTTCCACGGCCTTTACCTGCAGCTGCACCTAATATTATCCCGGGTAAATCAATAAGCTGGATGTTAGCCTCTTCGATCATCATCATTCCGGGAATGGCGGTGAGCGTAGTAAACTCGTATGCGGCTACTTTAGAATGAGTATTGCCTTCAGTCAATAAATTAAGTAAGGAAGACTTGCCTACGGAAGGAAATCCAATAAAAGCCACTTGAGCGTCTCCCGATTTTTTAATACCAAAGCCACTTCCGCCACCTTTTTTAGAACTTGCAATGCGAATCAGATTCTCACGGAGTTTGGCTATTTGAGCTTTTATATATAAGATTCCTCTTTCAGTAGCTTTATTCTTTTGTGCTTTACTTATACGTTCTTCAAGTTTTTTAATTTTTTCTTCAATTTTCTCACTCATTCTATAGATCCAAATACATTTAAAACTAAATTATTTTGTTTTTTGCATTACTTTTATCAGTACTTGACTAAATAATAATACACCCCTTTCCTATTAATTTTTTTGTTCGACAAAATTTTGAGATGGGCGGGTCAAGATTCACGAAATATTCAAATGCTCTCAACAAGACGTGCTTTAAATCTTCTTTAAAATAAGCTTTTTGCTCTTTTGCTAACCAATACCTCTTTTTGTGAAGAATTAAATTCGCAATTATCCAGAAGTTATAAAGCAACAGGCTAATGATAA
>JAEOTJ010000200.1 GCA_016839905.1 Promethearchaeota archaeon
AGGGAATTTGGAGAGTTCGGGTTTAAACCTGAAATAAAAACATAAAAAGGGTGGAAAAAATTAAAATAAAAAGTATTAAAATCTTGATAATGGCTTTCTTGTTGATGTCAATTAACTTGGCTTCAATTCAATTTAGAAGGGATGTTGTAAAAAGAGAAAAATTGGATGTTAAAATGCCATTATCAAGCGAAATTGAATTGCCTGATAAAGTATATACTTTTGAAGCTCCAGGACAAGATTTAATTTTTGATGACGTTTATCTGAAAAGGGAGTATATGTATTATATTTATCTTGAACTGGTAACGCCTCATAATTGTTCGATGACCATTACTCTTTGGGATCCAGATGGAAAGGAATATGGCATTTTCAAGAATGATATGTATTATGTGTTTGAATATGCTCGATGGTTTGAAGTTCCTTTTGGAACCGTTGTTTCCGGAGATTATAAACTTAATTTTTCCGTGGAGGCGGATTATAATTTTAACATCTATATATCCCTTACCGAAGGGGTTAAAGTGCTACATGATAAAATGAATGCTCCTGATGTTGAGAATTTAATATTTTATGAAGTATCAAGTTTTCATGATGATCAATTTATCGAATGCAACGTGCGATTAGAGACCGATGTTATGTACAAGTTTTATTTGAGCAGGGAATCTCCCATAGCATTGGAAGAAAATAGTGATGTATTGGTTAATTATTACATCGTCGATCCAGACGATATTTCTTTCATGATTTATGACAATTTCTTAATTGAAGGGGTGGATACCGTGAATTTTTTTAGTTTTGGAACTTCTATAGGGGGGGTTTATAAAATCCAAATTAGGGTTTATTGCGATGTTGATTATGTGAATGTTGCCTATACCATCTCAACCGATTATGAAATTAGCTTAGAAGTCGGGGGAAATGAGAGCAGTCCCGATAGCTCTGATGAAAGTGCTCCTCTAAATAATTTATGGGGCAATTCAACCGCGTTGCCGGCGCAATGGGTGCTTGGTACCTTAATCATCGCGGTAGGGGTAATGATCCTAGTTGTTTTAATAATTACCAGAAACAAGAAGAAAAACCTAACTGAACATCAGATTGGATAAAGAAAGGAAAATAAATGATTAAAAGGAAGTGAAAGAAATGGAACTTACTAAAATTTTCTTTCTAATGATTACATATATAATTAAATCTGAAAGAGAAAGGTTATTTTATGTAAAAAACAAGAAATTAAGTTTATATTTTTAATTTCATATATGAGTTATTAAGAAAATGAACCTTTTTAAAAAGAAAAAGAAATTGAATAAAGAAGAGCTAAAAGAGACACTAATTTATTTAGATAATAGTTATAGGATATTTACGCTCTTTCGTTGGAGCGCAATCTGTCTTTTTTATTTTCATTTGTTAATTTATGTAATATTCTTTCAATATTTTTTAGAATTCTTTCTAATACTGTTCATTTCAATAGTATTAATTATCATTATTATAAAATGTATATATTCAAAAAAACAGTTGAAAAATTTCTATTATCTCCCTGATAAAGAAAGAGATGTTATAAAGAAGAAGTTTATTGCATATTTTACTGAGAAGGGAAAACGTAAGGATAAAAAAGAAGTTAAAGAAATATTAGAATGTATTGAAAAAGCAGAATATAATTATCGTAGATACAATGAATTTTATATTCTTGTATATATTTTTATTATTTTTGTTGGCGTATTTATGGTTTCTTACATGACAAGATTTTTAATAATTAAATTCAATCCTTCCTATATCATTTTAAAAGAACCATTTACATCAGCGATTCTGACTACTTTTATTATTAATACAATAATCATTTTATCATTAATTATAAAAAAAAAAGATTATATAAATGTTCTACGTAGTAAGAGTCTTTTTAAGATGTCATTTACACAGCAAATAGAGGAAACGACATATAATTTAGAAAACAAAATTACTCATGATTCTTCTCTCATATTATTTTCAAATATTTATGAAATTCTAAAAAAGTGGTATAAACTTTATACGGGTGATCTTTATGACAATGATAATCAAGCTAATTTATTAATTTCGTTTTATAGATCACTTTATATTACTCTAGATTATGAATTAAGAATTTTCAACATTTTAAATTCATTAAAGACAAAAATAAAGGATTTTTCCTTAAAAACCAAATGTAAGAAAATTATTCCTATAGAAGAGAATGGTTTTAAAACTGAAAATTTACAAACATTAATTCATATTCTAAATAATTATTTAGAATTTCTGAGAAATCATATTGATAATGAGTATAGACAAAGAAATGAGTTTAGGGAAAGATGGAAATTATTACATATAGGTGTATCCTTAATTTCTGTATTTTTATCAATATTGTCTTTTTTCATATCATTTTCTTTGATATAAAAACAATTACAATCTCATAAGATTTCTTCTTAATTAGAACAGTAAATAGTGTTTTTAATAATTACACTTTTTCAAATAGCCATCATCAAATCGTTAAACATTTCTATAAGTTGTTTTTGACCATCTTCCCGCATACTCAAAGGAATAGCATAAGTAAATGCATACCGATATGACTGGACGATTTGGATCATACCGAAATAATAGCCA
>JAEOTJ010000201.1 GCA_016839905.1 Promethearchaeota archaeon
ATTTGTAATTGACAAGAAAAGGGCATACTTCTTGTCTTAGGATTAACGTTAGCCCGCTTTCGCATGAGAGCGGGTTTTTTCGTTTTATGAGTTGTTATTTAATAATCAAGCAACAGAATATATAATTCCCTAAAAAAGCAGTTATTTAAAAGATGTATTACTGGATTTTATTTGAACTTGATGCAGGTGAGTATATAAATTGAATTTACAATCCAAAATAACCCCCAACCTCAACAGTATTTAATGTTCTTCTTTTCCAGGCCAATAGGAAACCTTTTTTGGATATTAGAGGTTTTACACATGCACCTCTGAATCATTTTTACCTAAAAATTATATCCCAGCCAAGTTTCCACTCATAAAAATTGTTTAATTCGGGAGCATAATGTTGCTTAAACTTGAATAAATATGTTCCTTCTATGAAGAATCCTAACTCTTTCCCAAATCTAATGCCATAAGAGCTTCCGATAAACCTTCCACTCAAATTTTTGAAGTGGTTATTATACCAGTTAGTGTATTTTGGATTCAAATAGAAAGTTAATAAGTATGTTGGATGAAAAGATATATAAACAGGAATATTATAACTTAGATAAATACCTTCCTCAGTTTCGGATATAAAACCAATGGCTAATCCAAAACTGGATGCCCATTTTTTATTTTGTGTTCCCATAAGCTGATATCGAAAATCTGTATAAGCCATTAAATTCCCCCTAGAAAGGTCATCATAAATAAGTATTCTTGCATGAATACCTAAATCAAAATAATTATTTAATCCCCATCTACCGTCTGCAGCAACAAAATATGCTTGTTCTACATTAAAGGTGAAATCCACTCTATGATAATTCATCCCCGCTTCAACAGACCAGTATTCTTCACCTTTTTTATATGTTTCTGCCATGGGTATTGAGGAAACTAATAACCTTTGTCCATAGGTATTTTGACAAATATTTATAAAGGATATTAATAATACAGTTAAAGCTTGTTTCGTAATTGGATTCATAATAATTAATTCTTACTCACATTAAGAATATAATTTTCAGGTTTTTGGAGCTTTGTCGTTTCAAGCACTATATCGATATATGCGATAGTATTATTTCTACGCTGTTATATTCAAAAGCTTGGTATCTTATACTTTAATAACTTATATTATGATTTGTAACTCAATATTATCAATACAACCCATTGCGAGATTTTTTATATACTTTACCGCTTACAATACTTTTCAAATTAAAACAGTCATTTTACTATCATTTAACAGAATTAATAATTCTAACTTTTAGGGAGTCTTATTCCTAAACTAAATCCAAACCAGTTGTGGATCTCTAATTTTTTTTTAATTTCCATGGTTTGTGTGTGATATGGTAAATACTTAATAATTGGGGTATAACCCATTCGAAATAAAATCCCTCTATCACGTTTCTGGAAACGCATTCCAACAATGATATTAAACCATTTCAGAATTCCTTCGTTACCAAAAGCGTCTTCGCCATTATCCAAGCCTAATGTTATTCCGTATCCAAATTCCAATCCAATATCATTTCCGAAAATAAAACTATGAGTAATAGGCACAATCCCTGACCATATAGTTTCTCCTCCGAAAATTCCAAATCGTGATGGATAAAAACCAAGTCCAACTCTTCCAGTAGTTATTAATAAATTATTAATAAAGAAAAGCCTTTCGCAATTTCCTGAACACATGAATCCAGATCCTAAGATTTCAGCGTAAAGATTAGTCTTACTATAACGAATTAAATCCTGAGCATTTACATTAATACTAATTATTATGAGTAATATGATTGTTTTGATGTGTTTCATGCCTGAAATTTGATCTCTAAACATTCAACCTGTATTGGTCGCAACATAATTATGAACTGGTGTTAAATAATTTTAAAATAAAGTTACTGGTAGCAGTAGCTTTTTCAAAACTAGAATGTGTAATTGAATTGAGGATAATTGTATAACGTGCAATGAAGAACTAGTTGTTAATAGTCCAAGGATATTATTTGCACTTTTTAATATAAAATTGAGTCGACTTGCATTTTTTGTAAAAATCAATCGATTTTCTTTTATCTTTTAATTGAATTTCGCAAAAATTTGTAGAGTAAAAATCTCTTGTTTTATGATTTCCTGAATATCAACACTGGATTATTCCATAAAG
>JAEOTJ010000202.1 GCA_016839905.1 Promethearchaeota archaeon
AATTTTTTACTGAATAGTTTCCACTTCGATTGTTTTAATCCCGCCTGGTTTTTTTTCTAATTCTTTATAAGAAACTCTTAATAAACTATCAAAATAAAAAGTACTTAGTTTGTTGCATTCTGGATCATTATGAACAAGATAAGCTGGAGCCGGGTATTTAGATGTGTCAATATCATCTGAACTCATTTTAAAGAAAATTCTTTTTTCACAATGAGGACAATAATTATAACATTTTTTTATCATAAAAAATACAACCTTTCTATTTATAATAGGTAAATTCTTATTTTTAGTTTATTATTCCTAAAATTAAATATATTCCAAATAATTTTATATTAATTGATATTTAATGAAAAGAAGTCATTTTAAAAAATTTCTTTATTTTGGAATCATTCTTTTTTTATTCTTCCCATTAATTAATTATAGTTCAATTTTAAACCAGAAATCTAAACACATTAACACAATTAAACAATTAAGTGATATTCCAGAAGTTGATATATCTCAATTACCTCAAATTGACTATGAATCAATAAATAATTCATGGTATGACTCTAAAATTGAAATGTTAATTATAACACCAGATGGTAACGATGGATTTGCTAATTCTGTAAAACCATTAATGGATTGGAAGAATAGTAAGGGAGTTAAGACAATCATTGCAAATGATTATTATGTAAATTCTTCTAAATATGGTGGAACGGGCGATAATGCTTCATTAATTCGAGATATGATAAAATATTATCATAGAAGAGAAAATATTCAATGGGTATTATTAGCCGGAGATGCAGAAGACGGTCTTATTCCTATAAGAGAAGTATTGAATAACGATACTTTAATTGTCGGTGAAACTGAGGCTTTTCCGGATAACACTTATAAACCAACAGATTTTTATTATGCGGATCTAACAGGAAATTGGGATAGTGATGGTGATGGTGAATATGGTGAATCTGCAGAAAATAATGATGATGGAATTGATGAAATTTCATGGATTCCTGAAGTTTATGTAGGTAGATTACCCGCTGATGATACTACTGAGTTAAATAACATGGTAAATAAGATAATAAAATATGAGACTAATCCAACCATTGGAGACTGGATGAATAAAATGCTATTAGGAGGAGGAATATCATCTTTTAAATCACCAGATAAAAAGACTACAGATGAAGATGAAGCAAAATTGACAGAATATATTTGGAAACACTATACGAAAAGTGAAATGGAATTTATGCATTTGTATGAGACAACAGGTGCTTTTACACCTGAAACGCCTCCACTTCCAAACCAAGAAGCAATTCTTACTAACACTAATTTTATAACAAATTTTAATTCAAATTATTCTACAGTCTTTTTTGCTGGTCATGGCACTCCTACTGTATTTGAATCTAAATCTCCGGGTGTAGTTTATGACAATAGTGATGCTTCCAGCGCTCTTAATATTAATAAACCCTCTTTAGTGTATGGCGATGCTTGTTCAACTTCTTCATATGATGAGAATGATAATAATATTGGAGAAACTCTTATAAAACATCCCGATGGGGGGGCAATAGGATATATTGGTGGTTTAAGAGTAACATGGTATTTTCAAGATGATCCTGACCTTGAATACTTGAATCGAGGAAATGCAAAATTATTTTGGAAGGAGTTTTTTCAAAAGAAAAAATTCCAACAAGGAAAAGCATTATATGACTCTAAAGTTGCCTACTTGAATAGTGATATTTTTAAATATTCATCTTATTCAATAACATACGAATGGGAAAGAAAAAATGTTTTAACTTATTGTCTTTTAGGAGATCCTGAGGTGGATATTTATACAAATAAACCAGGAAATCTAACAAATTATTTTACAGAAAATATCTACGAGGGGCAAATAATTTCGATGCCTATTATAGACAATTATAGTAGAGTCGTACCATATGCACGAGTTCATTTAAAATCGGCAGATGGAAAATATCTCACTGCCTATGCAAATGAAGAAGGTATCGTAAATGTCTTTCTACCGAATCAAGTAAATGAGACGTATAATGTAACAATTACGGGGCATAATTTATTACCTTCATTTTTTAATTTCACAACCCTTCTGGATAACGAAAAACCTGAAATAATTGACGATGACATCACCCCAATTGTACATTCTGTTTCAGATAATGTAAATATCACTATTAAAGTAAATGATGATGAATCAGGAGTAGAAGGAGTATTTGTTTTTTTTACAAATGATAATTTTCAAAATTATGAGATATACAAGCTCTCAAACGAGACTTTTGAAGATAAGAACACTTTTGTATGTACTCTTAACAAGTTAAATCCAGGGGAATATTCATATTTAGTTGTTGTGAGAGATCGCGCTAATAATACAGATATTTTTTATCAAAATTCTTACAAAATTATTATTCCTAGACCCTTGATGGATTATGTACTCTTTATAACTTTAATTTTAATTATAGCTATTGCAGGGATTGCGGTATTTATCATTCCATCAAATATTAAAAAGTTCGAGCAGACTTTAAAGAGAATTGAAGAAGAAATATAATCTTCATTTTATTCTTTATTATTTTTAATCCCATTCTCATTTTCTTTCTTTAAGTCTAATAAGTATCTTATTGACCTAACTGATCCAAGTAAACCTTGACAAATTAAGGCTAAACATATAAAGAAAATTGCTATATAATCATGAAAAATAAAAAGAAAGACCAGAATGAAAATTCCCGCAAAAGTTAGTTCCAAAATTGGAGATACCTCTCCAAGGATAATTTTCCAATTTTTAGACTTTTGAAGACTTTCTTTTATCTCTTGCTGGTATTTTTCTTCTCCAACATCTCTTACATACCAACTTCCCTCCATATTATTAGCAAATAACATTAGACTCCACATAAAAATAAAAAATGCTAAATAAAAATCTAATGAACCTAAAATTATTAAAGGTAATTGTAATATAATCATTCCCTTCCACCCGAGCCTTCGTGCTAATTTATTAGTCTCCAATTTCAATTCTTTAGTGACATATCGAGTACTTAAAATATCAAGTGATCTCCCCATGATGACAAGAAAACAATTAATTAAATATTGAAACCATTCAACATTGCGCATTATTATTTGAAATATCATTTTTAATTCCATTGATTAAGTGAATTTTTAAATTAAACCTATTTTGATAAAGTTTAATTATTAGTCGTTATTATTTCAATTAAATTTTAACCACACAAGTAAGTATATACTTATTTATAAGTAATTCATGCTTGTAAATTGGTTAATTTTTGGTTTTACAATTATATGAGAAAATAGCAATTCGCTAAGCGCTGGAAACATCCGAACCCGGCAGTTAAACTTGCTTGCGTTATAGATAGTACTGTAGTTGCGATCTATGGGAAACTATAAACTGTAAGTTCGCTTACGGTCATGGTAAACAAGGATAGTACCCGGTCACGCTTATTCATATAGTTATAAAGCCTTTTAATATTTTTTTATTATTTCTATTCTCCCAAAAATTCTTTAAATTATTTAATATATAAATTATTAAGAAAATTTAAACAACTTTATTTTGAACCATTTATGCCGAAAAAGCGTGTAATTTTTTTCAAATCTATAGGAAGAAAATGGTTTATAATTCTTGTAATAATTATCTTTATCGTATTTATATATAATCAAACTATGGCATTATGGCTTACGACGATAACATTATTTTTATTTTTGCTTTCATATTTTCCACAAATCTTTTTTAATACTAGATTACTATTATTCATGAAAGGATATTACATGATTGAAGAAGACACAATTGCTCAAAAATTAAAACAACCCATACACAAGATTCGGGAGAGAATGTATCATATATCTCAAAATCAATTATTAGCATATAGTATTAAGAAACACATGAAATTAATTAAGAGAATAAAACTACTATTAAAAAAGAAGAAAAAATGGTTGATAATATTCTATAATAAGCGTTATATATATTTCCATAAAGAAACGATTGTAAAATTCATAGATTTCCATAATAAAGGATTTGGAGAAAAAGAGATGCTCGAAAAATTAAAGGATAATGATTTAAGAATGAGGGCTGAAGTTAAGATCATTCGAGACACATTGATAAAACATAATAGATTAAAAGGGAGTCAGATAAGTGTTAAAGAGCACCAAGAAAAAGAGAAATATAGCAAATCATTAAAATAACTTATAATTCATTTTCTAATTTAATTAAAATAAACTGTTAAGATAAAAAAAGATAAAAAATAAAAATAAATATTATTTAAAGCCTTAGTTTAGTTCTTACTTCCACAGTTAGTACAGAATTCATCCCCTGCGGATATCTTCGCTCCACAATTCTTACAATTCTTCGCTGCGCTTCCAGAATCTTTCTTTGCAGAATCTTTCTTTTTAGAAGATTTCTTTTTAGAATCTTTCTTTGATTTGCTACTACCGCCAAAAGTAGGTTCAGCAATATCTTCATCATCTTTGTCTTTTTTCTTAGACTTCCCCTTCTTCTTTTTTTTACCATGAACTTCATCAGCATCATATTTTAAGCTCCCTACAAATGCTCCAAAAACTCCTCCTACTGCGGCACCTTCCATTGTAGCAGTTAAAACTGCAAGTATCCATGGCATGCCTGTAAAGCCCGTAGCTAGACCATCTAATAATCCTCCACTCCCCAACATAATTGACACTGCAATATAAGGAAGTAACATTACAAAGAACCAACCAATTCCAATGGCTAGGCTTGTATCAAAACCACCTCGTGGTGAATGTGCAAAAAGTCCTGCAGTAATTGCGCAACATAATATCCAGGGAACAATTATTGAAAGTAATAACATTACATCACCTGGATTATTTATTAATGCCCAATGGATTGGAAATAAGCATACTATTAACACTCCAACGATAGCTCCAACAACAAATATTAAAGCATCTCCCATTGGTAGAACATCTGCTAAAGAACTTATATTCTGAATTAATCCTCCTGTAATTTGACTCGTTAAATCTAAGAATCTAAAGCTAATATACGCCATTGGAAGTAGACATAGCATTCCACAGCATCCAGAACAACAAACTCGTTTAAATCCCATTAGAAATATACCTTATATAATAGATTTTAAAATTAATAATTCAATTAATGTATCAACAAATCTTTTTATATTTATATTTTATTATATCAAAACACAAAATTTTTTTCTATAAATATTTTTGATTTTTTAGTAATGAATTTTTTTAATAAACTCCATTATATTGAAAGAGATAAAATTATTTAAATAAATAGATTATTTAACCTATATTATAGAGCCTCTATCCATTTTTACAGTCATATTTGCATATTTTGTAAGCCCTGCTCTGTGGGTTACAACTATCACGGTTGTATCGAGTTCTTGATTAACTTTTTTTAATAGTTCCATGACCTCTTTTTCTGATTCGGGGTCTAAATTGCCTGATGGCTCATCAGCAAAAATTACTCTTGGTCTATGAATTATTGCTCGAGCAAGACCTATCTTTTGTTTTTCTCCTCCACTCATTTCAACTGGAAAATGGTCTTTCCGTTCGAGCATGTTTACATCTCTTAAAGCTGTTATGGCACGGTTTTCAATCTCTTTTGTTCTTAAGACAGTTGGCCATAGTAATGCTTCCACGTTTTCTATAGCAGTTAAACTATTTATTAGATTAAAATCTTGAAACACATATCCTATTTTCTGACGTCGAATTTTACTTAGCCTATCTTCCTTTGCTCTGGCTATGTTTTCTCCATCAAATATTATTTTACCACTGTCAGGAAGATCTAAACCACTTAAAATATTAAGGAGAGTAGATTTTCCACATCCAGTTGGACCTTGAACGATTACAAAATCTCCAGATTTAATCGTTAGGTTAATATCAACTAAGGCGCGAATAATTGCACTACCTTTTCGGTATTCCTTATTTATATCAATGGCTTCAATCATTACATCTTTAGCAACAGGCATTTTTACCTCCTACTCACCAACTCTCTTTAAGGCAATCATTGGCCTTACTTTAGTGATTTTTCCTTTCATTATCAAATACCCAACAATTTGAACAAATATAAACATCCCTATTGTTATAACAACAGGCCAGAGCGTGATCAAGGGTATGTTGGCAACATTATAAGAGCGACTTGTGTCTGCAGCTTGTAAATATACCATTATGGAATTATAATGAAAGAGCACTTCAATAACTATAATAAAGCCAACTAAAGTCGTGAATGTAATTTGTCCTATAACAATCCAATTAATATTTCTATTAGTATAGCCAATACACTTTAAAGTTGCCCATGTTCTTCTATTTCGGGAAATTAATAACCACGCATAAAATATTGTTAAAAAAAGACTTACCACGAATAAAAGGAGAAATGTAGTGAACCCTAAATCTGAGGTTTCTGGACTAAGGAATAGTTCTAAAGAGTAACTTGTTATAAATATAAGGCACGTATACATTAAACAGAAAATGATAAAAGTCTTTTTTTCTCTTAGTATCATTTTCACGGATTTTTTCCATAATCTCAATGTCATCTTTATATTCACAGAACTTTTTCAAATATTATTAAAAGGTATTTATTTATATATTTAATAAATTGTATTACTATTATAAAATTATCATAAAAAATTTTGATATAAGAAATGTCAGAAATAAATTCAATTATTGATCAACTTATAAATGCTGAGGAAAATGTCTTTGGTGTAGCAATCATCGGAAAAAATGGTAATTTAATTACTCAGACTGAAAATTGGGATGTTTCTAATGATACGGGTGTTATAAACGAACTTCTACAAACTAAATTAGAACTCGGTCAAAAAGGCATGACAAGTATGACTATTCAAGGTATTAAATACATGATTGTTGAAAACACTGAAGAGAGAAAGATAGGCACTAATATTACTGGTAAAGGGCATATAATTATCTGTCCCGTCCCTATTGGGGGAACAGGGGCGTTAATTTGTTATATTAATCCTCAAGCAGGTCCAAGAGATGCTTTATTTATTGTACAGGAATTTTCTCAACGATTGAATAACCTTATTTAATTTTTTCTATTTTATTTATTTCGGGAAGATTCTAAAAATATTGGAATTTGGTTTATTAATAAGAATAAATATATATGTTTAGATTTATATATATATACAAAAAAGTAATTTCTTTGTTTATTAGCATGTCAACTGAGATTGATAATACCATAAAATGGTTAATACATGAAGAGCCAACCATATTTGGAGCCGCTATAATTGGTAGTGGAAGGCAAATAGTGTATCAAACAGAAAATTGGGATGTATCATACCATGTAAATGAATTAAATCAATTAATTGCAGACACTACTGGTAAAATATCAAGTATTACGCTCCAAGGCGTTAAATATATGATTGTAGAAAATACACCCGAGAGAAAGATTGGAACTAATGTTCAAGGGCAAGGACACTTAATTATCTGTCCTGTTCCTCCTGGTGGTATGGCAGCATTAATATGTTATATTAATCCTCAAGCGGGTCCACGAGACGCGTTATTCAATGTTCAAGAGTACAGTAAAAAATTAGTAAATTTGATTTAAATTATTTTTTCTTTCCTTTTCTTTATAATGTCCAAAAATCCATTAAGAGTTTTTTTAAAGCAGATTTAATCTTAATTATATATGGTTTTTGGGACTTTTTTGAAAAATCCATGTATTCAAAATCAGGGCGTTCATAATTTTCTTTTAATAGTGCTTTTATGACTGAATGTATGCAAGCAGGTAATCCTATTATACTATATCCTCCTTCTAAGATAAAAGCTATTTTACCTTCACAGACATCATCCGCTATTTCTAATATTTTTTCTGTAAAATTATAATAAGAAACACTTGTTAATAAACAACTTCCAATCGGATCATCATAATACATATCAAATCCGGCAGCTATAATAATCATATCTGGTTTAAACTGTCTTAAAATAGGATCGATTATATCTAACCATTCTAGGAAATCTTCATCCGTTATGCCCGATGGAATGGGGAAGTTAATATTCGTTCCTTCTCCTTTATCCTCCCCTAATTCATCTATATCCCCTGTATCCCAATCAATAAAATCGAATTCATGAATTGAGGCATAAAGAACACAAGGATCTTCATAGAAATATTGACATAGACCATCACCAAAATGGTCATCTATATCAATAATAGCAATTTTTTTTTTATAATTCAAATTACGCAAATACAATATCGCATTAGCAATATTATTGAAAACGCATAACCCTGAAGCATTTTCCCTTGTAGCATGATGTCCTGGTGGTCTAATAAGGGCAAGAGCTTGATCTACTTCATTATTCAATACTGCTTCAACTGCTCTAATCGCCCCTCCAACTGCTTTTTTCGCAAGATCATATGTATCTTGGGTAACAAAAACCTCATCTCCTAATAATCCACCACCCTTTAATGAAAATCTTTTAACTGTATTGATATAATATTTGGAATGCGCTAATTGGAGGACTTTTTCATCAATTTCCCTCGGTTTAAACCGAATTATTCTCTCATCCTTAAAAATCTTAACGTTCTCTAAGTGTTCTACTATTATTTTTATTCTAAAAGGATTTTCATGCGATAAAAAAGCTGGTTTTGAATATGGGGGAGCATTTTTTACTGCAAAATCCTCATCAATGAGTATCCCGATTTTTTTATTTTCTTCCATGATACCAAAAGAATAATATTCAAAAATTCCTAAATAATTATATTAAAGATTACATGAATTTTTAAATTAAATATTAATTTTTAAACGATTGATTAAAATGATAGAGATTATTTATACGCTATTTTTAAATGCCTTACCTATAATAATATTAGTGGTTCCATTATTATTCCTTTATAAAAAAACTGTGGGAAAATTATATTTTAGAATAGTAATAGGAATTGTAGTATTTTACTTAATATATTGGGTTCTTCCAATTATTTTCCAAATAGGTGTAAGGCCTAATAAATTAGTCGTTCAAGAAGGAGATGAAGGGAATATCGCATTAGGAGTAAGCTTTCTTATAGTGCATTTTATTTCCTTAATTTCATTATTTATCCTCTACCCTTTAGTAACCTTACCTTTTATATTCTGTGTTGCTCCGATTATCTCTTTTATAATCGTTTGGAATCGCTTAAGAACGGAAGATGGAACAATCAAAGAAAATTTGATGAACTTGACTTATGAATTTTCTCAAAGTCCTTCCATCATGATTAAAGATGCCTTAAAAACGAGTAATTGGGCTCGAGAAAAACAAATATTAAAATTAATGATTGTACTTTTACCTATCTCTTTATATCTCCTACAAGTCATATTAAAAATATCGGGCCTTCAAGCAGTTTCTTTAACTGAAGGTAGTACCGCATTAGGTTGGTTCCTTGAAATTCTTTTTGTATATTTAGCCATTTTTATCTTTAGCATTGAATTACTTTTTAGTTCACAAGTCGCATTAAAGGGAAGGTACTTTGGAGAAAATTTACGAGATCAAGTTTATAAAAGTCTCTATCAAGTTGGAACACCTATTTCGATTTTATCTATAATTCTTTTTTTAATTGAATATACTGATTCGATAGGGATAATAATATATTTCTTCGCTTATTTTATAATGGCTTCTATAATTTTTGTTTTATTTATTGATATTTTTGAACCAATCTCAATATTGTTATTTGTAAAATTAATCAATTGGTGGAGAAATAAGGGAATTAAAGAAAAGGGAATTAAAAAGAGTCAGAAAGATTATACAAATTTTTATTATGCAATAATTTATGGTGCTGTGGGCTTTATTGTATACTTTATTTTAACAATGTTAATATCAAGTTTTCTCATAGTTCCCGCTTTAGGTAGACCTGATAAAATTATATTAGATTCTGGTAAGTATATCTATGAAAATCCAACATTATTTAACTCACTTCGTTTTGATTTAGTAATTATTTCTGGAATTGCGCTAGAAATTGCTCCAATTATAATATTAGCTATATTTTTTGCCATGGGCTTAAAATATCTAAGTAATAGTTCGATTGGTTTTTATGCCTACATTCCAATCATGATAATTCTTTCTCTATTACTCAGTATTCCTGCTGAATATTGGTTAACAGGGCAAGTAAGTTATACAGATGTTTTTGGTTTCAACTTCTTTACCTTAAGAACTACTTCCTTTGACGCTAGTTTATCCGTTGATGGGAAAGTTACATTGTTAGGTATATTAGCATTCCCTTACGTGTATGCTAGATATATCTTTTGTATTACATTTTTAAGCTTGCTATTCTTTTACATAGGAAAAGACTTCAAGATAAAAAATATTCCCATTGATGAAAAGATAGTTGAGAAAAGTACTTTTTCTAATATCGATTTTTTCATATCGACAAGAGACTATAAAGAAGGAAAAACACGATATTTGATTACAAAAAATAAGGATGTGGAAGTTAAATCCTCCGAACAAGAAAGAGAAGAAGTACAATCTCTATTAAATCAACTTGATGAAGACATGTTATTAGAGAAGCTTAAACCTAAAGAAGAAGATAAAAAAGAGTTTGAGAGATTCTATTATACCCTCAAATATCTTTTCAATAATAAACAAATTAAGATGTGGAAATCAGAATTCGGATATTCTTTTGAGCGAGTTGAAAAACAAGGACTTTATTTAATGTATACTGATGGTAGAGATGTATTTAATTATCCATTTAAAAAAGGTGAAACTCAGGATCCCGCATTAATTTCCGGAATGTTTTCGGCCATTACTTCCTTCATTCAAGAAACAACACATGCAACCCAAAGATTGAATACTATAGACCATGGAGACATCACTATTATGATAGAATATGGGAAATTTATTTTTGGAGCACTTTTCATTAAAGGAAAACAATCTGCTGAAGTTAGGGCTCAAATGAAAGAATTTATCAATGAGTTTGAGAAAAAACATTCAAGAATTTTAGCTGACTGGAATGGTGCTTTAATGCCCTTTAGAAATGACCATTTACTCGTAGAAGAAATTTTTACTAAAGATTAAGATTCGGGAATTGTAGCTACTGCGCGAACCCACCCGGCACTTGCTCTTGCAATCTTTATGGGAAAACAATAAATAGTCGCTCCGATTGGCGGTACTTTATCTAAATTTGTTAATTTTTCCATTTGAAAATAACCTAATTCAATCCCCGCAAAATGCCCCTCCCAAATGATTGAAGAATCAGGATTTTTAGCTTTAACAGTTTTTTTCCATTTTTGAGCGGTAATAACAAATGGTGCATCCCAACTCCAAGCATCAGTACCAACAACATGGACTCCTTTTCTTAACACGTGCAGAGTGGCTGCCCTTCCCACTCCTATGCCCTTCATTATATATTCTTTTGTTCCCATATATTTTGAAGCATTTGTATGAATACATAAGATATCACCCTCTTGTAAATTATGATTTATATCATTTAATTTTTGTTCAATATCTTCTGGGGTTAAAATATAACCCTCTTCTTTATCTGTACAATTTAAAACGACTAAAGGACCAATTCCCCACTCTAAAGGAAATTCATCTATAGTTTGAGCTTTTTTCTCTCCTATTTCTTTATCCATAATTGGAGCAAAATGCCATGGTGCATCCATGTGCGTACCGCTATGGGTATTTAAAGTGATGATCTCCGTTGCCCAACCTTTCCCGTTCGGTAGATGTTCTTTGGGATTAAGTTTGGAAAATAAATAAGACATTTCTTTTGCTCCATCCTCATGAGATTCATAAGCAATTTTAGGGAACATTTTTGGGGGATCAAATATCTTTTCCTCGGGATTAATGATTGATATGGATAAATCGATAAATTTCATAATATTCAATATTTTCCTTTGAATAAAAAATATCTACTTCTTAAGTTAAATTAAATAAAATTTAAAAAAAAATACGATTACTTTAACTTTCAGATTAATTAACAAGCTGAAATTTATGACAGAAATTTCAAATTGAAAATTGAGAAATTATGTGTTAAAAAGATCGGATATCATTTCTTAACCTTTGTATGCGACAATCATGAATAAGTAATTCTTCTAAAAGGCTTTCAAAAATCTTGAGATTATTATTTATAATATGATGTAATGATATTGGATTATTCGGCAGATTAAAATCTCTGATATTAACTCCAGCTTCATTACAAGCGTCTAGAATCCATTCTTCTAAATAGGGCTGAATCTCTATTATTATATGGCCCCTTCTTGAATCTTTTTTAATTGTATAACCATTTTCCTTTTTTTTAAGTGTAAAATTTGTCCTATTAAAATATGGAATAGGAGAGCCATCAGGATCTTCATCAACCAATGCAATATTTTCCTCATTATTCTCTAATAATTTACCAATTCTTGATTTTCCTGAAGCATGTTTTATGTTCCTACTAAAAAAACCATATTTCTTTATTAATATTTCATCAGGATTGCACTCAACATATATTTGATGTTTAATCATTCTGATCCTCAAGAATATTGTCTAAATTAAAGAATATATCAGAATCATATGATAAGATTTCCTCATTATCAAGAAGTTGGAGATGAGTTTTATAATCTTTCCAATAGGTAGCAAATACATTAACATCTCTCGCTTTTTGAAGTAATGACATTAAAAAATAAGGATTGTGTGTCGAAAAGAAATATTGGTTTTTATTATCTCTGTTTAATGCAACCTTCTCGGCAAAAAATTTAGTATAGTAAGGGAATGTATGGACTTCTGGCTCTTCAAATATGATCGCTGAATTATTATTTGTTTCTATTGCTATAATATGAAAAATGAGTCTCTTTAATGTATCAGAAACATTTCTATACGGATAACTTATCGTGAAATTATCAATAGTTTTAGAAATTTCGATTTTAAATTCATTTTTTCGTAATCCTAATGTTAAATTAAAAGGTTTTAAAAGCTCAATAATTAATTCTCTAAGTTTTTTATGAGTTAGAAGTAAAAAAAAAAGGTTTATTCCATTTGGAGGAAGTAAAAAATCAGGAAAAGAAGAATCAAATCTATCTCTTTCAGCAAATTTATAATATCGAATGGGGGTACCAGTATAATCTCCTTGGGATATTTTTCGCTCTTGTTTAATTAATTCACTTATTAAATTTTCTTTATATTGGATTTGTAATGAATAATTATCAAACTTAATGTCAATTAGTTGAGTTACTTCATTATCATAGAATAAATCACTCTTATGATCAAATCTAATAAAATCCTCTAATCTTAAACCCCTCTTACTTTTAGGTCTAAGAAAATAACTTAAATAAGCTAAAGTCTCTAAAATATTAGATTTACCGCTATTTGGAGGTCCAATAAATACATTTATCCGATTACACTCAAATTCCAAGGAGGATATGGATTTAAAATATTTAATTGCTATTCTTTCTATCATAATATTTCAATTCTTCTTACACTTATAAAAATTTTTCTTTTAAGCATTATTTTTTTAAATTAAAGGTATGGTATTTTAAAGAACGATGATATATTCTACAAAAGGAATCCACGCCACCAATCTTCACCTAATTTCCGCCATTCTTCGCCATACTCATCCTTGAATGACCTAATAATTTCCTTGTCTTCATCCAATTCTCTTAAAACCGTTTTTTTTTCTCCTTCTAAATGGTCAATATAATCTATAATGGTTATACCATTCGTTCTACATTGTTCCTTAAAGTATCTTAACCATTCATTTAATACATGGAGGTTTTTACCTAGAGGATTATGAAGACTATAATTTCCCCCATCTTTCATAGTAATATAATTAAAATAAAAATCATCATCATTTCCTATACTGAAATTAAGCTCCTAAATGTCATTGGAGAATCTACCATTCTCAACCGAAAAATGACCTAGTTAAGTAGTAGAAAGTTTAGAAAATTTCATTTCCATCACGGAACAAAACTTTTCCTTGCTAATTGTTTCAAAAATCATCTCTTTTATTGTTTCAAAATACTCTCCAGAGTTAATTGGGTGATTAAAACAATCAAATAATGTTTGAAATGCTTCCTTCATAAATTATATAAGTATTTATCTACTTTTTCAGATAAATCAGAGATTCCTAAATCGAAAACGTCTTCTAATCCTTTCCAAGCAGAATCTCTTTCTACGGAACCTAACTCGTTTGAGTCTCTTAGACCTTCAGTTATAAGAGCCTCTTTAATTAAGTTTCCTATTAATTCTTTTTTATTAATCTTATATCCCCGTAATATTAAGTGAGAAATTAATTCATCTAAAAGTTTTCTAATCTCTTTATCTATTCGAATAGTACTAATAATTATCACTGTTCTTATAATATCCGATTGTATATATACAAGAATAAATACATATTATATTTTTTTTATATTTTTCTCTATAAAGCAAAGTTGTCTCCTAAGAAAATAATCTAAAAAATTAATAAATACTTCAGAATAAATCCCATTACCTGCCTTCTCTAAAAGGATTGATGATTCAGTTTATTTCCATCCTTTTTTTATTATAAAATTAAAAAACTTGATTAAATTGGAATTATTAGACCTTCATCTTATCACAAATAATCTAAGTACTCAAAAGTTATATATCAAAATTTCTTTTTATTTGATAGACAGATTTGAATATTTAAAGATACAAAAAGAATATAATAAGGTTGTAAGGAAATGGTTAAAGAAGAACTCTTAGGACAAATTAAAAATGATTTTGTAAACCTTTCAGAAAGGAAGATATTTTAGGGCTCCTTCTATTTGGTTCTAAAACTAATGATAAGGACATAAATCGAAGTGATATAGATATATGTGTAGTTGCCCCAGAGGAGGATCCCTATAAAATTTACTCTTATTTCATAAATCATGATAAGTTCGCTATAATCAAGGTATTCCACAGTATTTAAAAATCACTGAATTCTCAAAAAACTTAAAATTAGAATGTGATCCAATTTCAATGATCATTCTTCCGATTAGAAATGAGAACTTAATTTTTTTTCTTTCTTATAATTATTAATGATATTAGAATAATTGTACAAATTAAAAGAATTGAATTATATCCAGTATCTTATATTCTGAATTTATTATTTATAAAAAAATATATATATCATATTTCTATTAGTCTTATAGAAAATGGCTCTTAAAAATATTAAAATTCCTGAAGAGGTTTATAACAAACTTCTTAAATTAAAACAAGAAGATGAATCTTTAACTGATTTTATTTTACGTCTTATCAAAAAACCAGATAAAAAAAATTCAATAGA